>BJHK01000039.1 GCA_014192425.1 Planctomycetia bacterium
CGGGCCTCGTCCCAGAAGCCGGAGTTGAAGCTCGGCTGGCCGCAGCAGGTCTGGGCGGGGCGAAACTCACAGGCGTGCCCGAGCCGTTCGAGCACCGTGGCCACGGCGAGGCCGACCCTGGGCACGAACTGGTCCACGAAGCAGGGGATGAACAGGCTGACCTTCATAGGTGAAGCGTAGACTGCCCGCCGCCGGGCCGGCGGTTCCACCGGGCCGAAACGGCGGCATTGCCGAGCCGAATCGGTGGCAGAGAATGTCCTCCGCCGCCGCGGCGGCGGCCCGCGGCACCCGGCCGCCGATCGTTTTCCGGCCCGTGCAACCCGACCGGCCCGGCGGGCGAATACATATCTCGAAGCAATTCTTCCCGGCGAGGCGTCCCATGGCCATGCTGCTCCGTCACCGTGCCCGACTCCGCTGGTTCTGCGGGTGCGTGCTCCTGCTTCAATGGATGGTGCCGGATTGCCGGGCCGCGGACGCTGCCGCGCCGGCTCCGCCCCCGGCCGGGCCGCCTGAGTCCGCGACACCCCCGATCACGCTTGGTCAGGAACGGCGTCCGCCAGCCATTGACCGCTGGCGCTTACGGCATCCTCACTGCAAGCCACCCCCAGCATCCACGACCAACTCCATCTCAGAACTCATACGGCACCTCCAACATTCCCACGCCTGAGAATGTTCCTGCGGGGCCTATCCACGAGCATTTCCCCGACGCTGGCCTGAATCTGCTCGAAGTCCCGGGCGACCATCGCGCGGAGCCCTTGAAACCGCTCTTCTCGCGGACCGTCCGCACCGCGGCATCGATTGCTGTCAGGGGCTGTGGATGTCGATCTCGGGCTCGCCTTGGCCTTGGCCGTTCACGCATATCGCCGCTGTGACGGATCGACGGCCGCAGCCGCCGCGGCGACGTCGAACCCCGCGCCGAGAAACGCGGCGATCCGGCGGCACTCGCCGACAGGATCGGCCAGCATCCGCTCGTACGACACGTGCAAGACGTGCCAGCCGGGACGGGACGCCACGATCGCATCCACGGCGTCGAGCTCGGCGATGAACCGCCTGGAGAGAGCGGATGCCGAAACCCGGGCCGTCGTGCCCAGCCGACCCTTCATCGCCTCCTGCGAGGCGAGCATCTGGCTCACCGGCCGATGGAGCACGAGCAGCCGCATGGGCACACCGGCCGGAAGATAGGGCACCAGCGGGGCCACGACCTTCACCGCTTTCCCGGCGGCGGCGCCGATCCAGGCGGCAGCCGGCTTGCCTCGGGCTATGTCCTTGACGGGCTGATACTCGTAGTAGCCGAGCCGGTTGTTCTCGTCGGCTGGCCGCAGCCCATCCGCGAGGATCGGCAGGCCGCCCGCCTCGAGCACCCGCATCAGCATCGAGGTGCCGCTACGCGGCTGCCCCGACACCACCACCACGGCCTCCGCCGTCCGGGCAGGGGCCTGCGGCAACGCCTGGCACCGTGCGGAGAAGTCGTATTCGCTCGCCGCCTCCGCCGGCGCCGCGACCGCACGTTCCTGGCGCTGCCGACGCAGCCGCTCGCGGAGGCTTTGGGCCTGGCGTCGGTACTCGAGCGCCCGCAGCGGGTCGTGCTGGTGGAGTCGCTCGAGCGCCGCATAGGCGGGCACGAGCGCGGGGTTCTGCCGCAGGGCCACGTGAAGCTCGTTGATCGCGTCGGTGCGTTCGCCGAGTCGGGCCAGGGCCAAGCCGAGGATCAGGTGGAGCCGCGGATTGAAATAGACGAGCCCTAGCCCCTCGGAGGCGGCGGCCACCACGCCGTCCCAGTCGCGGCGGCGAAACAGGATTTCCGCCTTGAGCACCGGCAGCAGCGACGTCTCCGGATCGGCTTTGAGCAATCGTTCGACGATCGGCAGCGCCTCGCCATGTCGCCCCAGGTCGATCAGCCGCGACGCCAGAAAGGTGGCGTCGGCGAAGCCCAGCTTGTCGCTCGAGGCCTCTTTCGCCACCAGCGGGGCGATCGCCGCCGCACAGGCGGCATGATCCCCCTCCAAAAACGCCTGCTCGGCCTCGGCCCGCTCGAGCCGCAGCCCCACGGCAAGCTCCGCGAGCTTGCGTCGCTCGAACCGCCGCCGCCGGGCCGCGGGCGATTCCCGGGCGACCGGATCATCGGCGTCGGCATCTTCCGCGGGGAGCGCCGCCAGTTTTTCCCGCGCCTCCACGGCCAGGCGGGCCGCCCGCTCCCGGAGCGTCTCGAGCGCCTGGCGACGCTCGGCGATCCGGCCGGCTCTGGAATACATGCCCAGCAGGTGGATGCCGAAGCGGTGCTGATCCGGCCACTCCTCCCACAGTCGCTCCAGAATCGGAATGCCCAGCTGCGGACTGCCGCCGTCGTCGAGCGCGCGGGCGAGGTTGTAGTCGAGCTCGCAGACCGTTTCCCGGACGGCCCGGGCCCGGTCGTCCGGCAGCGGCGAGATGTAGCCCAGCGCGACGAGTTGATCGAGCTGGGCGGCCGCCGCCCGCGTGTCGTGGAGGCTTTCGGCCGGATGCCGGCCGTCGTCGCCGGCCACGGCGTCCCACGAGGGGATCCGCTCGATCGCGGGAGGATCGACCCACGCCTGGATCTGCGCGGCGCCGTCCATGTCGTCCCCGACCGGCAGACCGAAGAGCGTCAGCACGGTGGGCGTGAGGTCGAGCACCGACGTCCCGTGAATCTTCTCGCCGCACCGCAACCCGTGCCCGGCCATCACGAGGATCCCGAAATGGCGATGCTCATCGGCGGGCCCGGCCGGCTCGGCGGGAATCCAGGCGAGCCGCCGTTCGTCGGAATGGAAGCCATGGTCGGAGAGCACGATCACGTGGGCGTCGGGGCCCGCCAGTTCCAGATACCGGCCGAGCATCGCATCGTGGTGCCGATAGACGTTGGCTACGACGTCCCGATAGAGCTCGAACTCGCGCTCGGGAACCCACGGCTGCCGCGGCGGATGAAACCGCATGAAGCGATGGCACGCATGATCGATCGTGTCGAAGTAGACCGCGGCGAAGTCCCACGGCTCCCGCTCGAGGAGATCCGTGGCGGCGGCATGAATCGACAGGGTCTCGGCGAGGATTCTCGCCAGGTCATGGAGCGACTTGTCGCTGCCCTGGTCCACGTCGTCGCATCCCGGCACAAACATCCGCAGCACGTCGAGGGGGATTTCCGCGGGCTTGAGGCGGAGGTCGGAGATCTCTTCCGCCAGATGCCGCGGCGATACGATCCCAGGGGCAAGCGGCGGCAGCGGCGACTCGGGATCGTCAGGCACCTTCTGAAAGTGGTTGGAAACCATCGCGCCCGGGATCGGCTCGGCTGGATATGAAGGCCACCAGCCCACCACGATCGATCGCCTGCCGGATTGGGCGAGGATATTCCAGAGGGCCTTGGTGGTGCGGGACAGCACGCTGCAGGGTCTGACGGCCATGCCGTCGTGCGTGGGCTCCGCGAATCCGAGCACGCCGTGCTTGGGCGGCCGCTTTCCGGTGGCGATGCTGGTCCAGAGCGTCGGAGACAGCACGGGATACAGCGTGGCCATGTTGCCCGAGACCCCGCGGGCCATGAGGCCGGCCAAGTGAGGCATGCGACCGGCGGACAGGAGCGGGCGGATGACCCTCCAGTCGGCGGCATCCCAGCCGATCACGAGCACTTTGCGAGCAACACCGGAAGCCATGCCGAGGCTCACCGTCGTGTCGCATTGACAAGGAAACGGGGCGTCACGCCTGCTCGCCATCCGCAGGCAGGCCTGCGGCCCGTTGCTTCCGCCACCGCCGGAGTCCGGCCGCACCGGCCACGAGCGCTCCTCCCATCGCCAGCGTCGCCGTTGCTGGCTCAGGAACGGGAACCACTTGGCCCGCCAGAATCTGGGCGCCCGAGTCGTCGTAGGCCCATTGACCAAGCGTTACCGAGTAGAGGCTTTTTGGCTCACCTGTTGTGACGCCCGTGGTTGCGCTGGTCAACTCAATCCACCCGAAGTTGGTGGTGCTGAGGTTCGTGAACTGAAAGAGAAGGTACTTGGAGGAACCCGAGAACGCAGCGTTGCCGGAATTGGATAAGCCTCCATAACTAAGATTCCCAAGATTCACGTTGGCAAATGCTTCCTGTGCCGTGAACGCACCTGCGTTCACCGGGAAGTCCTTGGGTGCGAGGTAGGCCTGATTAAGATAGCTTCCACCGCGCTGAAATTTTCCATTTCCGGCCCCCTCCCATGCGATGACCACACCGAAAAAACCGGAACTGCCACCACCTTCGGGACCGCCATTCGCGGTCGCCCGCGTGCTGATCTTGAAGCCGCCGCTTCCAGGAAGCGAACTCACGGTGACGGACGGCGTTTGATTCCAGCTGATCACCGTACCACTGAGGCTGCTGCTGGAAATGATTGCGGCATCGGCGGGCGCTTCGACCAGGGGCACAGCGGCAGCGCCGCCGGCCAAGGCGAGAATCGAACGCACGGAAGTTGATCGCGAGCCCGGGCGACCATCGGGACGACGATGACGAAGGACAACCATGACGAACCCTTTTCTGAGATGATGCCGCGTAGAATGTTGACGAACGATTTACTGCGGTAGACGATGCAGAAGACTCAACCGATGAAACCACCACCGCCTTTCGGAAAAATTAACGGGGAGGGTAGAGCCCTGTCAACTGACTTTCCCCGGCATTTTCTGGGCCATGCGCGACCTGCCCCCATGAATGACGCCAGTTTTTTAAGTTAGGGTTTTGCTCTCCAGCAGACCAGCCCTGTGCGGTTGCCGAGGCGTAGCCGAGGCGACCGCACAGGGCTCCCGCGCCTCAGGAGCCGGGGGTCGGTACCCCAGGGTGCTGTGCGGCCGGACCGTGTTGTAGTCCTGCCGCCACCGCTCGATGAGCACCTTGGCCTCGAGGAGCGTGTCGAACGCTTCCCGCGTCAGCAGCTCGTCCCGGAGCAACACGAAAGAAGCTCTCCACATAGCCGTTCTCCCACGGTGAACCCGGCTCGATGAACAACGTCGTCACCCCAACTCGCCCCAGCCACTCCCGGACGCACTTGGCCGTGAACTCGCTCCCGTTGTCACTTCGGATGTGTTCCGGAACACCACTGTGAACGAACAGGTCGCTCAGCCGTTCGAGAACATCTTCGCTCGTGAGCCTCTTGGTGACATCGATCGCCAAGCACTCCCGAGTGAACTCGTCCACGATCGTCAGCATTCGGATGGGCCGGCCATCGGATGTGCGGTCGGCGACGAAGTCGTAGCTCCACACGTGATTGCGATGGGTAGGCCGCAGCCGGATGCACGAACCATCGTTCAGCCATAGCCGCCGTCGCTGCGTGTTCCGATGCTGCCCAAGCACACGACATGCCCGGCGTTCGCTCAGTCGATCACGGCCGAGAGCACCTCTGACGTGCTCGACCGCTCGCCGCCGCTTCGCTTGGTCGATCCGCAGCCCACCGAACTTCTTCTTCCATCGATAGCAGGTCTGCTCCGTCACACCGATCTTCTTGACCGCCTCCAAGACGGTCTTGCCTCTCCCCACCTCAACCTCGACCTCTCGAAGCTTGGGGATGATCTGCTCAGCCAGTTCCTTCTTTCCGCGTGGCATTAGTTGCCTCCCTTGGTTTGCTCCACCCCCAGATTCCCTCTCTGGAAGCGGTGCCGTTTAAGGGGGGCAGGGCACTCTCACGCTATCCGCCGCCAGCGACCAATCCTTGTTTGAGTCGCTTGCGTCCTTCGATTACAAACTCTGATATCTTCGCCCGCCGCGGGCTTCACTGTCATTGGCTGGCCCCATTCCCCGGACACCCGTCCGTCCCCGCAGGGACCTGATTCCATGATGCGGATTTCGCGCGACTCACCGGCCCTAGTCGCAGTGCGTGGCTGGTTGGCCGGGTCGTCGGCTCGCCAGCAGGCGCGCTCCGGCCGCAGTGGCAGCCGGACGCGGGCCCGCCAGTTCGTGCGCGGCGAGGAGTTGGAATCGCGGACGATGTTGGACGCCGGCATGCGGGCGTTCCTTCCGAACCTCGTTGCGGAGAGCGACACCGGCTGGTCGAGCGTCGACAACATCACCTCCGACCAGACGCCGACCCTGACCGGCAGAGTGTCGAGCGCGGCGAGTGAGGCACGGCTCATCATCGACGGCCGACGTGTCGCCCACGTGCCGGTCGTGAACGGCATGTGGAGCTACACGGTGCCTGCCGAGGCGGCACTCGCTGCCGGCGGTCACACGATCGTCGCCCGAGCGGTCGATGCGTCTGGCAACGTGGGCAGACTCTCCAAACCGCTGGCCGTCAAGATCGTGACGACGGTGCCCGACGCCCCGACGCTCCGCCTGGGGAATGCCACGGATACCGGTACGAAGGGGGATGGGAAGACGACCGACAGCGTCCCCACCTTCCGTGGAAGGGTGGAGCCCGGCCTGTGGGTGAACGTGTCGATCGCCGGCGTGGCGAGCGGACGGGTGAAAAGCCATGCCACGACGGGGGCGTGGTCGTTCACCGCTCCGCGGCTGGCCACCAGCGTGCACGATGTCAGCGCGGTGGCGGAGAACCGTGCCGGGATCCGGAGTGTCGCGACGAGCTTCCGGGTCACGGTCAACGGCGAGCGGACGGTGATGCTCGATGGCTCGGGCGGGAAGACCGTCGAACTGACGGCGTCGCATCTCCTGGGCCAGGGCTCCCAGGGCTTCATCGTCACGCAGGTGCACAGCGGCACCCTGCAGAAGTGGGTGGCGTCCGCGAACGCCTGGAAGACGATTTCGGCCCAGACTTCCACCAACCCGGCGCCTCTTTTCCAAAACCTCGGGGCAGCGGCAGCCACCGGCAACGCCGCTGAGCTCCGCACCATCTCGTTCACCGACACCGTCCGGTGGATACCTTCCAGCGGCAACGTCGGCACTGCTCCGGCATTCACCATCGTGCCCTTGGACAAGGCGGGCGGCGCGATCGCTCTGCCCCCGCAGCCAGGCACGGTGCCGGGCAAGGTCGGGGCCGTGATCATCGGCGACTGTAGCCGGGATCTGCCAACCACGATCATGTGGAACGCCCCGACCGACGGCTGCGGCTGCCGGAGCACCCGATACTCGATCGAGGTGCTCCTGCTGGATGGCAGGACCTTTCTCTACAACGTGCCGTCGACGGTCAACGGAGGCTCGAGCGTGGACGTCACCGGAGGCTCGATTGCGGACGTTGGAGCGGTCCTCAGCTTCAGAATCTGGGGTGCCACCAAGAGGGGCGCCGGCGAGGTGCAGGCGTCGTCCGCGAGTTCTTCATACGCGATCGCCTTGGAGAGCTTTTATTCGCTATCGCGCTCTTCATGCAACACCTGCAACCCGAGTTCCTGCCCCCCGGATATATGCTCCGGTTATGGAACTCCCGTCTGCTGTCCGTCCGGCTCCGGCAGCACGAAGTGCTGCGCGACAGGAGGGGGCAGGTAGGAGGGCTCGGTCGGGCCCATGGCCCGCGGCGGGATGGATAGTCCGGCCAATGGCACTTCCGCAACCATGTCGATAGGCATTTGAGCCGATGGGCGGCTGGTGAGGCTGGTGCCGCGTTTTCCGGCACCCGATCAGTTGCTCCCGGAACGGCTGCCCTCCCCCTGGAGTGGCATTTTTCTGCTGTCGGCGCGGAGGCTCTCCGAGTTCGGCCGCCTGGGGCTTTGGTTTTACCGCGCGTCCGGCACCGATCAGAGGCTGTGAATGTCGATAACGGGCAACTCGTCGGGCGACACCTGAACCGCTTCGCGGTCGTCATGGGCCTGCACGAGCTCGCCCCAGTCGGTGGGCGGGCCCCGGGCCGGCGAGACGGGTGGTGGCTCCAGCGGCTCGCCGAGGTGTGTCAGAATCTGCCGGATGGGCCCCGGCTCCGTGAATTCGGCCGCGGGAAATCGCCTTTCGCGGGTGAACTCCCCCGGCTACGCTCCCGACCCCACCTCGTAGGTCGTCGCATGGTCTGGTCCCGCGTGCGTCCGTCGTTTCTGGCCGCGGTCTGCGGCTTCCTGGTCGGCGGTGTTTCCTTGGCCCGCGCCGAGCCGATGGGCGATCTCGGCGGTGCCGACAGGCTCGTCGTCCGCGGTCCCTCGGCGGAGACCGCCGCGAGCCTGCGGAAGGGGCTGCTCAACGACGGCGACCTCTACTGGCTCGGCATCCCGACGGCTGATCGCGAGCCGTATCTCGCCGCCCTCCGCACCCGCGTGCCGCTCGCCCTCGAGGCCGCGGGGTTTCCCGAGCCACGGGCGACGGTGACGGTCGGGCCCGGGCCCGATGGCATGGAAGCGGTGCTCATCGACATCGTCGCCGGGGAGCGGCTCACGGCCGGGGCGATCCGCGTGACCGGCATCCCCGACGACGTGGCCCGGCGGCTCGTGGCCTATCTCCAGCAGCCGCAGCCACCCGGCGACGCCGTTCCGGAGACGATCACGCTCGCCGACGGCTCGGAGAAGGTGCTCTGGTTCGACGCCAAGGGCGAGCCTGCAAAACTCGGCCGGCCGAAGTGGACGCCCGGCGAACCCGCGCCGTGCGGCGAGCGGTGCGCGAGCGAGCTGCTGGGTGCCGTCGCAGGATTCTTCTCTTGCGAGGGTTATCTCTCCCTCGCCGGCTGGAAGGATCCGTGGGACGATGGCTACCACGAGGCGATCCGCGAGCATGTGGATCTCGAGGTGCGTGCGGAAGGCGACCAGGCCGTGCTCGCGATCGACGTCAAGCGGCTGCCCGCGCGGACGACGCTCGCGGGCATCGAGGTCAATGACGGCCTGCGGACGACGCCCGCCGATCTCCTCGCCTATCTCGGCCTCGACATCGGGCAGCCGGTGACGGCGGCCGACCGGCAGGCGTGGCTCGGAAAGCTGCGGCTCTCGGGCCGGTTCATCAAGCAGGCATGCCGGTTCGAGCCGGGGGGCGATGGCTGCGTGGCCCGGTTCCAACTCGTCGAGTACAAGCGAGCCGCGCCGCTCGATCGAGAGGCGTCGCCCGAGCAGGGGGCGCTCCTGCGGGCCCGGGCCTGGCTCCTCGGCGAGTGGCACGCCGGCCGGGAGATCCGGGTTCGAGCGACAAACCAGCGAGAGAACAAGGCCAACGGGCCATGGCGGGAAAGCCTCGAACTCATCACGGGCCGAGAGATCGGCAGCGTGGTGAAGTTGGCAAGCAGCGACTGGTCGTGCGCCCTGGCCTGCGTGCAGGGCATGGCCGGGCTGTTCACCGACACGTCGCGATTCGAGGGTTCATTCGTTGCGGATTGGGCGCCGGGGGCGACGTTAAAGCTCTTCGTCGACCCCCAGGATCAGAGGCCGGGATTGAGCGTCGGCTGGGGGATGGCGACAGGCGGTTCGGCCCGGTGCGCGTTTCAGATCGAGCCCGTCACCTGCAATGCCGAAGGCTGGACCAGCCGGCGGGTCGGCGACGACCTCGTGATCGAGACCACCGACGCGGATGGCCACCAGGAGCTTTGGCTCGACCCGGCCTCCGGTCGGCCGCGAAAGCTCGTCTACGTCGCCGAGTCAAATCGCGCGGAGATCCTCTGCGACTCCGGCGCAGGCCTCGTGGCGGCGGCGGTCGCCGACCTGCGGGAACGGGCCGGCGAGAACCTCGCCGACTCCCATCGGCCGCTGTCGTCGGCCGCGCGATTCGCACTCGCCAATCGCAGCCTGTTCGGCGACGCGCTATGGCTGGCGACGGCCAAAACCACCGGCACCGAATTGGATGACGACGCCATCGCCCGATGGATCGAGTCTCTGCAGGCCGCCGTTGACGGCGACGGCTTCGCGGCGATCGATGCCACCGTCGCGAAGGGGATTCGCCAACTGCGCGACGCGGTAGCGACTGACACGCCTGAGGGACTCGCCATTCCGGTGTCAACCGCGGAGGAGATGGCAGGCCTCCGGGCCATGATGGCTTCGAGGTCCGCGGGCATGACAGCTGCGATCGACGGCGTGCCCGTCGCACGGGACGCGGATGACCGGATTCCCCCGCCGCTGGCCGGGCCATCGCGCGAGCCGTGGATGGGCAGGGCCCTAGGCCGGAAATGCGCTGCCGCGGCGGCACCGGCGCTGCGGATGCTCGAGCAGAAAACGGGCCGCGACGCGGCGGCTGTGGCGGCCGCGCGGGCGGCGGTGCTCATGGCCTGCACGGCCGACCACGCCGCGGCGGCACGGGAACTCGCCCGGATGCCGGCGGCGTCGCTCTGGACGCCGGAACTGGAAAGCCTCTGTGCCGCGTTCGGCCCGCAGGGCCGCAACCTCGACCGCCGGGCCCGCGAGGCGCTCGCGTACCTTCACGGCGTCGCGGGCGACACGGCCTGGAGCGTGGCGGCGTATCGCCGGCTGCTGGCCGAAACGGAGGAGCAGCACGGGCCGGATCACCGCGAGATGGCAAAGTATCTACACAACCTCGTCTGGCTGCTGAACCAATCCGGTGACGTGACCGAAGCCTATGCGCTCGCGCGGCGGCCGCGGGCCACGATCGCGTGGGAATCGGGCCTGCACCCTCCGGTGCCCGCCCGCCTCAAGCGGCCGCCGGACGTGGCCAAGCAAGGCGACGCCAAGGTCAAGGGGCCCGACGCGGGCAAGGCGGATCCGCGGAAGGCGAACGGATCGCCGAGCGACTCGTCACCGGCCGCCGACTTCGAGCGTTGGAGCGGCCTGCAACTCGGCACTCCCGGAGCCCGACGCTGACACGTTCGGAGCCGTGAAGCCACGCCATTGTTCAACGATTCAGGAACATCTGGAGCGTCAGCGGTTTCAGGCTGCGAAATCGCGCGAAGTCCCGATCTTCGGTGAGCAGCACCGTCGCCCCGTGTTCGAGGCAGACCGCGGCGATCTGGGCGTCGTAGACCAGATTGCCCCGGACGTGCGATTCCGCAATCAGATTCCGCAGCAGGGGCAGGTAGCGGTCGCCGGGCGTGAGCAGTCTCGATGACGGACTCGCGAGCAAGGAGTCCACGGCATCAACCGCTTCCATGACCGGCGTCGGTGGATCGAAGAGGCGATCGTGGGAAACGACGCGGAGGAACTCCCCGATGCAAAAAACGGGGATCGCCCAGGCTTCATCCCCCTCCGCGAGCCGCCGCACTGCCTGCAGGGCGGCAGCGTGCAGGGAGGACTCTTCGCAATCGGCATAGACGAGGATGTTGGTATCGACCGCGATCACGACCGCCCTTCCATCCGCTCGTAGAGGCGGTCCCGATCGGTCACGTCCACGCTGGGCAGCGTTCGCCCCGCGTGGGTTTTCCACCGCAGGGCATAGGGCTTGTCGTGCGCCGGGCGGCTGGCCAGCGTCGCGGCCAACCTTTCCGGATGCAGTTGGCGGGTGGCTGGCTCAGTCCAGTGTAAACACCACGTCCACCCGCGACGTGACGCTGATCATGCCGGCCGCGAGCTTCTGCTCGGCGTCGTCCTCGGCCGTCGCGCCGCCGCGGTCGTATGGATAGTCCGGCCAATGGCACTTCCGCAACCATGTCGATAGGCATTTGAGCCGATGGGCGGCTGGTGAGGCTGGTGCCGCGTTTTCCGGCACCCGATCAGTTGCTCCCGGAACGGCTGCCCTCCCCCTGGAGTGGCATTTTTCTGCTGTCGGCGCGGAGGCTCTCCGAGTTCGGCCGCCTGGGGCTTTGGTTTTACCGCGCGTCCGGCACCGATCAGAGGCTGTGAATGTCGATAACGGGCAACTCGTCGGGCGACACCTGAACCGCTTCGCGGTCGTCATGGGCCTGCACGAGCTCGCCCCAGTCGGTGGGCGGGCCCCGGGCCGGCGAGACGGGTGGTGGCTCCAGCGGCTCGCCGAGGTGTGTCAGAATCTGCCGGATGGGCCCCGGCTCCGTGATGAACGCAATCAGCCGGATGTCGCCACCACACGCTGGACACTCAAGCGGAAACTCCTCACCCACCCGGGCCATGAGCTTGGCCCAAGCAATCCGTGACGTGTCGTGCGAGTGGGGCTTTTGATTCGCGTCGCAGCAGCCTTCAGCGGCGTGGGCAGTCCCGGCATGCCCGCCGGTCGCGGCCGGGTCCGACCCAGTTGGCGGCTTTGTGTCTGGGCAGCACGTAGCGGACTTGGGTGATGCGGTCGGCTGGGCCGCGGATCACGGGTGCAGGTCCACGACGACCGGGCAATCTTTCAGGGACGGATAGACGAGCTGCCCGAAATCGATATCCATAGCCTCTGACGGCATTCCATGCCACAGAGCGGACGACCCGCGAGAAGAGCGGTTTCAAGGCCGGTCTGCGCCCACGAGAAAAATCCGGCCTTGAGCGTGGATAGGAAGCTCTTCGGCACCTCCACGATCGGGTCGCATCCAGTCCGATCAGCTCCGGCGGTTGCTCCTCATGATCCGCCCCGCTCGGCCGACGCTTGCCGAAGTGCCATTGGCCGACCTATCCTTTATCGCATGTCACCCATAACCAAATCCTTGATCGAGGAACTCGAGCACGCCCCGGAGAGTGTGCAGCGGGAGGTGCTCGCTTTTCTGCGGCATCTGCGGGCACGCGGCGCCGGCAATGATGGAAGCGAGGACGTGCATGCTTTGCTGCCGCTCGCGGAGTCAGCCTGGGCGGTGGATTGGGATACTCCTGAAGAGGATGAGGCGTGGCGGAATTTGTAGGCGGCGACGTGGTCGTCGTGCCGTTTCCGTTCACCGATCTTCAGTCGAGCAAGCGGCGGCCCGCCGTCGTGCTCGCGACGTTCGCACGGGGCGACCTGCTGATTTGCCAGATAACGAGTCGATCGGAATCCCACCCGACCGCGGTGGCCATCGGCACGGATGATTTTCTACGCGGTGGCATCGATCGGCCGAGCGTTGCTCTTCCCCACCGACTCGTCACCGTTCACGAGGCGGTCATCTTGCGGTCGGCCGGCACGCTCACGCCGCCTAAGCTTGCTGAGCTTGTGGAGCGAGTGTGTGCCGTGATTCGTGCTGGCGGCGATGCGTAAGCCTGCTGTGCCCTGCCTAAATAATCGCCAAAAACCTGGCATATCCAGTGAGCAGCCGTGTGGTATCGGCTGCCTTCACTCACACTGGATATGTCCATGCACGACAAGCTTCCGCCAATCGTGCGGGCAATGATTCCGGGCGTTGCTCCGAAACTGATCGCCGAACTTCTCTCATGCTTCCACGTGCTGGCTCGGTGATGCCGGGCCTGCTGATCTCTCGCTCGGCCGCGGCGTAGCGGCCGGGCCCCTCTTTGTCCGGCAGGCAAGGTGCCTAGCTGGACTGGTTCTCGCGCTGGTGGCGACGCTCGCCGCCGGTGTTTCTCTTGATCCCCGGAAGGGGAAGGAATGCGCAGATGTCACTTCATGATGATGAACCTCTTCTCGCCAACGTCGCGGCTGCTCTTGGCGAGACGATCGCCCTGGTCCGTCGCCGCGGCTTCCACATCGATAGCCGTTTGGGAGGATAGGTCGGCCAATGGCCCATCGGCAAGCGTCGGCCGAGCGGGGCGGATCATGAGGAGCAAGATCCGGGACCGGTCGGGCTGGATACGGCCCGATTGTGGAGGTGCCTGTGAGCTCCCTATCCGTACTCAAGGCCGGATTTTTCTCGTTGGCGCAGACCGGCCTTGAAACCGCTCTTCTCGCGGGCCGTCCGCACCGTGGCGTGGGATCCCGTCAGAGGCTGTGGATGTCGATTGCGGGTAGTTCCTCAGGCGAGGTCTGAGAGATCGTCCGGTCGTCATGGGCCTGCACGAGCTCGCCCCAGTCGGTGGGCGGGCCCCGGGCCGGCGAGACGGGTGGTGGCTCCAGCGGCTCGCCGAGGTGTGTCAGAATCTGCCGGATGGGCCCCGGCTCCGTGATGAACGCAATCAGCCGGATGTCGCCACCATACGCTGGACACTCAAGCGGAAACTCCTCACCCACCCGGGCCATGAGTTTCGCCCAGGCAATCCGGGAGGTGTCGTGCGACCGGGGCTTCGCCTGAGTGTCGCAGCAGTCCCCCGTGGCGTGACCGTCGCCCGCATGCCCGCCGGCACCGGCGTCGCGTTGCTTGCCGACGTTGCCGATCGCCAGCGCCGTGACGGCTTGCCACGGCCTTCGGCCCCGAGGGCTGCCTGATGCTCCACTGGATCGCGGCGGTCGCGCCCGGGGTCCACGTCTTCAACCTCGACACCGGCTACCAGTTCGCGGAGACGCTCGCGCTCCGCGACCGGATCGCCGCCCGCTACGGCATCGAGGTGGTGCTGGAGCGGCCCGAGTCCTCGGTGGCCGACTACGAGCGGCTGCACGGCGGCCCGCTCTACCGCAGAGATCCCGACCGCTGCTGCGCCGACTGCAAGCTGGCCGTGGTCCGCAGGGTGCTGGCGGGCTTCGACGCGTGGATGACCGCCATCCGGCGCGACCAGAGCCCGGACCGGGCCACGGCGCCGATCGTGGGCTGAGACCACAAGTTCGGCGTCGTCAAGGTCTCGCCGCTGGCCAACTGGACGAAGGCGCAGGTCTGGGACGCCATCGTGCGGCACGACGTGCCCTACAACCCGCTGCACGACCAGGGCTACGTGAGCATCGGCTGCGCGCCCTGCACCCGGGCGATCGGCTTCGGCGAGGACGAACGGGCCGGCCGCTGGAGCGGTTCGGCGAAGACCGAGTGCGGACTGCACACCCGCGGCCCGTGAGGCCCGCCACCTGCACCGGGACCGCCATGCGACTCTCCGCCCGCACCGAATACGCCGCGATCGCCGCGCTGGAGCTGGCCCGCCACTGGCAGGCCGCCGAGCCGGTCCGCATCCGGGAGATCTGCGCGGCCCAGGGCGTGCCCTCCCGGTTTCTCGTCCACATCCTCCTGCAGCTCAAGCACGCCGGACTCGTGGCCAGCATCCGCGGAGCGGCCGGAGGCTACCGGCTCGCCCGGCCGCCGGAGGAGATCACGCTCGACGACCTGCGCGGCGCCATCGAGGGGCCCGGCACCGACGTGGCCCCGGTGACCGGGGCGCTGGCCCGGCGGTCGCGGCTGGCCGGCGTGCTGGCCGAGTCGTGGCAGGAGGCGGCCCGCGCCGAGACCGACGCCCTGCGCGGCACCACGCTGGCCGACCTGGTGGCCCGCTGCCGGACGGGCGAGTCGATGTATGGTCCATCGGGGATTTTTGTGGGTAGCTCCATAGGGGAGAATGCGGCTTTCCCCTGGAGGCAAGGCGCATGTTCGACACGGAGCTCTATCAGCAGGTTCTTGGCTTGACGGCCCCTTGGAAGGTGAC
>BJHK01000040.1 GCA_014192425.1 Planctomycetia bacterium
TCGCCGTGCTCCCCTACGACCAGTACCTGCGCCGCTTTCCCGCCTACCTCCAGCAGTTGACGATGGAGTCGAACGGCAAGCGGGTGACGCTCGCCGGCGACGCGATCGCGGCCTACGAAACCTGCCCCGTGGTCTGGGGCGAGCCGGGCACGAACGGCCAGCATTCGTTCTACCAGTTGATCCACCAGGGGACGCGGCTCGTGCCCTGCGACTTCATCGGCTTCATCCGCTCGCTCAACCCGCTCGGCCGGCATCATGACCTGTTGATGTCGAACGTCTTCGCGCAGGCCGAGGCGCTGGCCTTCGGCAAGACGGCCGCGGAGGTCCGGGCGGACGGCGTCCCCGAGTGGCTCGTGCCGCACCGGACGTTCCCCGGCAATCGGCCGAGCACGACGATCCTCGCCGACGAACTGACGCCGCGGATCCTCGGCAGTCTCGTGGCCCTGTACGAACACAGCGTGTTCACGCAGGGGGTGATCTGGGACGTCAACCCGTTTGACCAGTGGGGCGTCGAGCTGGGAAAGGTGCTGGCCAACCGGATCGTGCCCGAACTGGAGTCCGCTGCGGAGCCGGCCCTCGGCCACGACGCCTCGACCAACGCCCTCATCCGCCGCTACCGGGCCGGTCGGCGCCGGACCTGACGGGGCTCCGTCGGTGCGGGCAGCGGTCCCGCGGACCCGCCGGCGTGTGCCGCGATCAGCGATTGGTTCATGGGTGTGGCGTGACGGCGATGACCGTAATCTCGCCTGGTTTGGGGCCGTAGCACCAGAACACGCGATAGGCACCAGGCGTTCGGTTTTGGCCGTAGGCCTCGAAGACCTTCTCCTGTGGATTGAAGGGGTGTGCGAGCGAGTGGTACTCGTGCGTGTGCAAGCCCGGGTGGCGGGGATTCTCGGCCAGCAGTGACACGCATTTGTGCACCTGCTTGAAAAGGCCTTCGTCCCGCGAACTCTTGGCACGGGCTTTGTGCCGCCGCATGCCGAGAGCAGCCGTGGCCTTGGCTTTGAGGCGGGCATATTCCGCCGCCGCCTCCTCGGTCCAACGCAGGACGAACACGCGTCAGTCCTGCAACCTGTCGGCGAGCGCAGCGTCGGCCGCCAGGTCGGGGCCGACGGACGAGAGCTTTCCCTCGCGGGCCTCGGCGAGGCCTCGGCTGACGGCAGCTGACGCCGCCCGGTTCTCGTGCAGCCACATCTCCCGCTCGGGCACGACCCGCGCGAGCGTGATTCGCACGGCGGTGTCGTCGATCTCCTCGACGATCACCGTGCGATTGGCAAACCGCTCCCCGAGGGTGAGCCGGCCCTTGCTGTCGGTGGTTTTCGTGGTCATGGCTTCTGGATTATAGGCCCAAAGTGGGCAAGTGGGAATTGCCCACTTTCCCATCGGCTTTTGGCGTGAAAAAGGCCAGCCGTAAGCATCCCCCGGCTGACATTCGACTCGTGAGCCACGCACTCCTTTGGTCCCGCGGACCCGCCGGCGTGTGCCGCGATCAGCGGTCAGCGGGGGCGGCGACGGGTTGCGGTATGGGAATCCGCACCACGATGTCGGTCCGATCGTAGCCGCCGCGTCCGGGTTGGTCCTGCCATTCCCCGCGGACGATCCTGCCGCTCACGTCGTCGCCGCCGTCGTACACGCCGTCGCGGCCGGTGCTCGCCATCAGGTAGCCGTCGCCGCGCCGCTCGTAGATCAATGGCTCGTCCGTGAACGGATCGAGCGGGACGGCGGCGAGGTATTTCGGCACCAGGGCGTCGAGCCGGTCGGGGTAGGGGGGCGTGCCCGGCGGCTGATCAGCCCGCCAGGCCGCCAGGGCTGCCGCCGTGCGGGTCATCTCGAACCTGGCCCGCGACTCGGCGTACTTCGCCAGAAAGGCCGCCGTCGAGCCGTCCGACAGGATTCGCACGAGCGCGGTGCCGACGCGATCGCTCCGCCAGTGACGACTGGTGGCGAACAGGATCGCCCCCGTGGCGTTCGAGACGGTCGTCCCGGCCGGCATGGCTGGCCCATTCAACACCTCGGTGTCCAGCAGGCTCGCCGCCGCGTGTCGTTCCCGGTACGTCGGCAGGCGACAGGCCGCGGCGTAGCGATCACCCAGCGTGTTGAAGTGTGCCAGGACCACATTCCAGTCGAGGCTCGTCCGCAGCGCGGCCCTTGTCCACGGCATGGTCTCGAGGACGACCGGCCTGCCGAAGAGCCCGACGTCCAGTTTGTCGATCTCCTGCACGCGGGCAGACCGGCCTTCCGGCTGCCGCCGGGCGAGCCAGATCACGATGTCGATCGCCTGAATTCGGCCGCTCTCGATCGCAGCCTCCGGCCCGGCGGGCGGCCCCAGCGCATCCAGATCACGGCGGATCGTCGCGATCACGTCCCCGGGCACGGTGGGCGAGCCGACGAGGTGCTCGATGGTCGCCCGCGCCGCCATCTGTTCCAAGGCGGATGCCTGCGCAACGGCGAAGAACATTGATGGCCCCGACTCGCCCGTGGTGATGCTGCGGCCGAGTCGGAGGATGGCGCGAATGTCGCGCCAGGCTTCGGCATATCGACCCGCGCCCCGGTGCCACATCGCCCGGCCGTGCAGCACTTGGGCAACGTCGAGCACGCCATTCAAGATGTTCACGGATCGGTAGAGGGGGTCGGGGCGGCCGTTGACGAGGGCCGCATGGGGCAGCCAGTACCGCGGCCGATCCGTCGCCGCCACGACGCGGTCGAGTGGCGTTGCGTGCCTGACGAACCAGGCCTCGACCGCCGGGAAATCCGTGCCGGTCCAGGGGCGCTGCCTCGCATCCACGAACATCCCGTACGAAATGTTCGCATCCCGGTCCTTGTGCGGCCTGGCGAGTGCGCCGGCCGGCGGCGTGGGCGGGACGCCGACCGCCGCGCAGACTTCCCGCAGCCCGTCCGGCGAGACGTCAAACGGCCAGAACGTGAGGAGCAGTTCCGCCGCCACGTTTTCCTCCGCCGACGGAAGGGGCGCGGCCGAGGCGATCAGGGCCGCCTCGTAGTCGGGCAGGCCGTCCGCGGCGCAGGGTGCGGTCAGGAACGTCGTCGTCGGGGAGACGACGATCGCCGGCTCGGGGCCGAACAGACCCCAGGCTAGTGTGGCTCCGAGGGTGGCGAGGAGCACGGCCGCGAGCACGCGCGCGTCCCACCACCACCTCGGCCGCGTGGCTGCCGCCCCGCGGGCCGCGAGCGGCTCCGCCGGGCGCGTGGTCGACTGGTCGGTGTTCGGTCCACGGTCGGTCATCGATGGTTGCCAGCGGGAGCGGGCGTGCGGACGGTCGGCGGCTTCCGCCCGGAGGCCGCATCGTACCGTTACACTGCGGCGATGAGCGAGCCCCGGCTGCCGACCGCGCACCTCGAGCCGAGCCTGACGACGCCGCTGGAGCGGCTGCCGGGCGTCGGTACCGCGCGGGCCCAGCGGCTGGCCCGGCTCGGGCTCGTGGCCGTCCGCGACGCGCTCATGCACTTCCCGCGCGACTACCGGGATTTCTCCGGGGCCCACGCCGTCGCCGGCCTCGCCGAGGGGGAGCACGCGTCCCTCTCCGGCGACGTCGTCGATGTCGGCACGCGGACGCTCGTCTCCGGCCGCCAGATGCTCACCGTGGTCGTCGCCGTCGGGGCTGACCGGGTCCGGGCCGTGTGGTTCAACATGCCGTTCATGGCCCGGCGGTTCGCCGTGGGGATGCGGGTCGCGCTCGCCGGCACGCCGCGGCGTCGGGCCGGGATCTGGGAGTTCGCCCATCCCGAGGTCCGCTGGCTGGCAGAGGGGGAAGAGCCGCATGCGTCGGAGTGGCTCGCCATCTATCCGCTCGCCGAAGGCGTGCAACAGTCGCACGTCCGCCTCGCCGTTCGCGCCGCGCTTGACCACGCCGCCGGCATCTGCCCCGAGGCCTTTCCAGACGAGACGCTCGCCGCCAAGAACCTGCTGCCGATCGAGCGGGCGCTCCGCGAGATGCACGCGCCGTCCGGTGCGGAGGGCGCGGCCGCCGCCCGGCGCCGGTTCGTATACCAGGAACTGTTCATGCTCCAGCTGGCGCTGCGCATGCAGCGCGGCCGGCAGCAGGAACGGCGGGCCGCCCCGATGCTTCCCGTGGACGCCCGGCTCGACAGCCGGATCCGGGCCCGCTTCGGCTTCGAGTTCACCCCGGCGCAGCGCCGGGTGTGCGCCGAGATCGCCGCCGACATCGGCCGGAGCGAACCGATGAACCGGCTCCTCCAGGGGGACGTCGGCAGCGGCAAGACCGCGGTGGCGATCTACGCGCTGCTGGCCGCCGTGGCCACGCCGGTGCGCCGGCCGGCCACCGCGGCCGGGGCGGCACCGGAGCCGGTCGTCGGACCCGACGGCCGGCCGGAACGCCATCAGGCGGCGATCATGGCGCCGACGGAACTGCTCGCCCGCCAGCATCTGGCGACGCTGGAAAAACTCCTCGCCGGGAGCGGCATCGAGGTCCAGCTGCTCGTCGGCGGCCAGACCGCGCGGCGGCGCGAACAGGTGCTGGAGCGGATCGCCGCGGGACGGACCGGGATCGTGGTCGGCACGCAGGCCCTGGTCTGCGGGGCGGCGCCGTTCCGCCACCTCGGCCTCGTGGTCATCGACGAGCAGCACCGGTTCGGCGTCCTCCAGCGGGCCGTGCTCCAGCAGGGGCAGGCGGAGCCGCACACGTTGGTGATGACCGCTACGCCGATTCCACGGACGATCGCCCATGCGGTGTACGGCGACCTCGACGTCTCGCTGCTCGACGAGCTGCCGCCGGGCCGGCAGCCGGTGGCCAGCTACCGGGTTGGGCCGGACGACCTCGACCGGTGGTGGGACTTTTTTCGGCGCAAGCTGGCCGGCGGCCGGCGTGGCTACGTCGTCGTGCCGGCGGTCGAGGAGTCGGCCCGTGGCCTGGCGAGCATCGGCTCCGCCTTCGAGACCCTGGCCAACGGCCCTCTGGAGGCGTTTCGGCTCGGCCTCATGCACGGCCGGCTGAAGCCCAGGGCAAAGGCCGCCGTCATGGAGGATTTTCGGGCCGGCAAGCTCGACGTGCTCGTGGCGACGAGCGTCATCGAGGTCGGGATCGACGTCCCCGAGGCGACGCTGATGACGATCCTCGACGCCGAGACGTTTGGGCTCGCACAGTTGCACCAGCTGCGTGGCCGCGTCGCCCGCGGCCCCGTCCGCGGCATCTGCGGCGCGGTCACGGCGTCGCAGCACGACCCGCAGCCCCGCGTCGACGTCTTCGTGGCCACGGCCGACGGCTTCGCCCTCGCCGAGCAGGACCTCGTGCTCCGCGGCCCAGGCGACCTTGTCGGCACGCGGCAGAGCGGGGCGCCGCCGCTGTACCTCGCCGACCTGCTCCGCGACGGGGCCGTCGTGGCCGAGGCCCGGCGGGACGCCCTGGAACTCTTTGATCGCGACCCGACGCTCGCCGATCCGAGCCTGGAACGGCTCAAGAAACTCATCGTCGACCGCTGGGGGGCGACACTCGGCCTCGGCCAGATCGGCTGACGGGCTGTGCGGCCGGCCTTCGTGCCGGACTCAGGCCGTGCGGAGCGGCTCGGCAGAACGCCACGCGTCGCCGGTCCGCTCGACGCGGTGATAGAGCGTGTCGCGCTCCACCGGCTCGCGGCCCGCCTCGCGGATCAGCCGCTTGATCTCGTCCACCGACAGCACCTCGGGCGTCGTCGCCCCGGCGTCGTGGTAGATCAGTTCGTGCCGCACCGTGCCGTCGATGTCGTCGGCCCCGTAAGCCAGCGCCGCCTGGGCGGTGCCGATGCCGAGCATGATCCAGTAGGCCTTGAGGTGGTCGAAGTTGTCGAGCACGAGCCGGCTCACCGCCATTGTCCGCAGGCCGAATGCGGCCGACGGCTTGGGGATGTGGGACAGCCGGGTGTTGTCGGGATGGAAGGCGAGGGGGATGAACGTCTGGAACCCGCCAGTCTCATCTTGGAGTTCGCGGAGTTTGAGGAGATGGTCGGTGCGGTGGAAGGCGTTCTCGATGTGGCCGTAGAGCATCGTGGCGTTGCTCCGCAGGCCGAGGGAGTGGGCAACCCGGTGCGTCTCAACCCATTCCCGCGTGTCGGCCTTGTGCTCGCAGATCCGGTCGCGGACCTCGGGATGGAAGATCTCCGCGCCGCCGCCCGGCAGGCTGCCGAGGCCGGCGTCACGCAGTTCCACGAGGATGTCGTGGGTGGACCGCTTCGTGAGGTGGCAGAACCAGTTGATCTCGACCGGCGTCCAGGCCTTGAGGTGGAGCGTGGGACAGTGGTCGTGCAGCAGGCGGATGATGTTCAGGTACCAGTCGTAGTCCTTCTGGTGATGGAGGCCGCCGACGATGTGCATCTCGGTGGAGCCGGCCGCCACTGCCTCGGCGCCGCGGGCGACGATCTGCTCGTCGCTCATCACGTAGCCGCGCGGGTCGCGGAGGTCGGCGCGGAAGGCGCAGAACGTGCAGCGGTAGACGCAGACATTGGTGGGGTTGAGGTGCGTGTTGATGTTGTAGTAGCCGCGGTTGCCGTTCTTTCGCTCGCGGACGATGTTCGCCAGTTCGCCGAGTTCGTGGAGGTCGATCCGCTCGTCCCAGAGCATCTCGCACTCGGCGGCATCGAGCCGCACGCCGGCCTCGACCTTTTCCCGAATTGTCTCGAGCGAGGGGGCGACGGCACGGATCATGGCGGGGTGGCTCCTGCGGCGGGTTTCGGGACACCAAGAGAACCGCAGCCCGGCGATCCGGACAACAAACGCCGGCCCGACCCTGCCAATTCACGCGGTTTTCGGCCGTTTTTCGGCCGGAGTCAACCGTGTCGGACGGTTCGGGGCTGCCCATGCCCCGTCGCCGGACGTTCACTGCGGCCTTTGAGGCCTCCGTTCACTCGATGCTGACGTCGCTTCGCCATCCATGGCTTCGCTTGTCAGCACACGCCGGCTCCCGGGGCATGGGCAGCCCCGAACCTCCGTTGGGCGACATTCCGCGTTGGAGCGGCTCAACGCCGGCGTCACACCCACAGGTCCGCGGCGATGGCCGCGAGCAGGAGCAGGCCGATCGCGGCGTTGGCCGTGAAGAAGGCCTGATTCACGCGGGACAGGTCGTCGGGCTTCACGAGCGCGTGCTCCCAGACGAGCAAGCCCGCGATCGCGGCCCAGGCCACCCAGTAGATCGGCCCCAGTTCCGGCACCAGACCCGGGAGCATCGCCAGGACGCAGAGCGTGGCCGCATGCAGCCACTTGGCGAGGGACAGCGCGCGGGGCACGCCGAGCCGGGCGGGGATACTGCGCAGGCCATGCGCGGCGTCGAAGGCGGCGTCCTGGCAGGCGTAGATGATGTCGAACCCCGCCACCCACAGGGTGACCGCGAGGCCGAGGATCGCGGCCGGCAGGATGTCGGCCGGTGTCTCGAGGAGCGTCTGGCCGCGGAGGGCGATCCAGGCGGCGATCGGCGCGAAGCCGAGGGCGGCGCCCAGCCAGAGGTGGGCCAGCGGCGTGAACCGCTTGGCGTAGCTGTAGCCGAGCAGCCAGGCGAGGACCGGGAGCGCGAGCACCAGCGGCAGCCAGTTGGGGAGGAACAGGAGCGTGGCGGCGACGAACACGGCTGCCGACACGACGACGAGACCGAGCACCTCGGCCACGCCGACCGCGCCCCGCGGCAGGTGCCGTGTCGCCGTCCGCGGGTTGGCGGCGTCGATCGTCCGGTCGACGAGCCGGTTGAAGGCCATGGCCGCCGTGCGGGCGGCGACCATGCAGAGGAGAATTCCGGCCGCGGGCCGCAGCCAGCCGAACGGACCGGATACGAGCCCGGGGTCGATGCCACGCCGGGCGGCGAGCAGGGCCGCGGTCACCGCGAACGGCAGCGCGAACACCGTGTGACTAAACCGGACGAGCTCGAGGTAGGTGCGCAGCCGGGCGGCCAGGGGCTGCCGCAGGGCCGGGGATTCCCTGACTGCCGTCGCCATCAGGACTCGACTCCCCAGCGGCGCATGAGCGTGGTGTGCACGCCGAGTTGATCGCAGATCCGGGCGACGACGAAGTCGACGAGGTCGGCGACGCTGCCCGCCCCGTGATAGAAGCCCGGTGCGGCCGGAAGCACGACCGCGCCCGCCTCGTGAATCGCCTGCATGTTCTTGAGTTGCGGCAGCGAGAGCGGCGTCTCGCGCGGCACGACCACGAGTTTCCGCCGCTCCTTGAGGTGGACCTCGGCGGCCCGGTGGATCAGGTTCTCGCCCATCGAGTGGGCCACGGCCGCCAGCGTGCTGCCGCTGCACGGGCAGATCGCCATTGCGGACGTCAGGAACGAGCCGCTGGCGATCGGGGCCATCAGGTTCTTGAAGTGGTGGTAGGTGCAGCGGCCCGCCGTCGGCGGCGTTGCGCCGAGCAGGGCGGCGAGGTCGAACCGGTCGAGGTCGATCCGCCGGCCGAGCTCCGTCTCGAACACGGCCTGCCCCGACGGACTGATGGTGAGATGGATTTCGCGGCCCGCGGCGAGCAGGACCTCGACGAGCCGGACCCCGTAGGCCGCCCCGGAGGCGCCGGTGATCGCCACGACGATCGGCAGATCGGACACGTCAGGCTGCCCCCGTGGGGATGTCGGGGGACCCGATCGACCGCGTGCGCGTCGCGACCGTGAGCGTCGCGATGCCGAACGTCAGCGGGATCATCTCCGGCTCCGCGAAGCCCGCCGCCCGGACGAGCGACGCGAGCCGCGGGCCGCTGGGAAACTCCTCCACGCTCTTGTTGAGGTAGGTGTAGGCGTCGGAGTGGTTGCGTGCCACGAGGTTGCCGAGGAACGGAAGGACGCGGCGGAAGTACCACAGGTAGCTTGTGCGGATGAGCGGATTCGGCGGCAGGGAGAATTCAAGGATCGCCAGCCGGCCGCCGGGGGCGAGCACGCGGCCCATCTCCGCCAGGCCCCGGGCCGTGTCGGCGATGTTCCGCAGGCCGAAGGCGACCGTCACCAGATCGAAGCTGGCGTCGGGGAAGGGGAGGGCCTGGGCGTCGGCCTCGATCCACTCCACCGTGGCGCCGCTCTTCCGCGCCTTCTCCACGCCCCGGTCGAGCATCGGCCGGCAGAAATCGCTGGCCACGACCCGCACGGCGGAGCCGGCGGCGGCCGCGTAGGCCAGCGCCAGGTCGCCGGTGCCGGTGCAGACGTCGAGGATCGCCCCGGCGGGAGGCGGCGGGGCGCGGCGGACGGTGACGTGCCGCCACCAGACGTCGATGCCGCCGGAGAGCATGCGGTTGACGAGGTCGTATCGCGGAGCGATCTCCGCGAACATGCCGCGGACTTTCGTGCCGCTCTTGTCGACGGCGTTGTGCGCCGGGGGAGGGTGGCCTATCGTGGCGAGGGGTTCGGCGATCACGCGGGTGCTCTCTTTCGTCATGCCTCTGCACTGGCACTGTCACGAACTCTTTCATCGTATGCCGCCGGGAGCGGTTGCGGGAGGGATCGCCGTCGTGATCGACGTGCTGCGGGCCTCGACGACGATCGCGACGGCACTGGCCCACGGGGCGGCCGGGGTCAGGCCGGTGACGGGAGTCGATGAGGCCCGCACCGTCGCCGCGGCCCGTGGAACCGCCGCCCTCCTGGGCGGGGAGCGGGGGGGCGTGCGGATCGCCGGATTCGACCTCGGCAACTCGCCGCTGGAGTACACCCGCGACCGGATCGCCGGCCGGTCGATCGTGATCACGACGACCAACGGCACGGCGGCCCTTGCCGCGTGCCGCTCCGCCCACGCGGTGCTCGTGGGCGCCGTCGTGAACGCCGCGGCGGTGGCCGCGGCGGCTCGTCGGCTCGCGACCACGAGCGGCACGACCGACGTCCATCTCGTCTGCGCCGGCACCGACGGATCGCCGAGCGGCGAGGATCTGCTCGGCGCCGGCGCGATCCTCGCCGCCGCGGCGCCGGCGGGCCCGGACGACGTGCTCGATGCCTCCGCCCGCGCGGCCCGCGATGCGTTCCTTCGCGTGGCCGCGGCAGCCGACCCGCGGGCGGCGCTGGTCGCGGAGTTTCACCGCGCGCCGGGCGGGACGAACCTCGTCGCCCTGGGGATGGAGGCCGACCTCGCCGCCTGCGCCGCTCGCGACTCGATCGGCACTGTGCCCCGGCTCGACCCGGCGACGGGCTGGCTGGTTGAAATGGTGCCCGCCGGCGAATCCGGGTAAGGTACTGCCGCTGCCGACGCACGCGGCGTCGCGCTGGATGTTTCCCCCCGGGCGGGCATGATGCAGAACCAAAGCGATCAGTCACGGATGGACCGGATCGTGTCGCTGGCGAAGCGGCGCGGCTTCATCTTCCAGTCGAGCGAGATCTACGGTGGCCTCAACGGCTTCTGGGACTATGGCCCCCTGGGCGTGGCCCTGAAGCGGAACCTCAAGGAGGCCTGGTGGCAGGACATGGTCGCCGGCCACGACGAGCTGGCCACGCCCGCCGGCGCGCCCGAGCCCTACGAGATGACCGGGCTCGACTGCACGATCATCATGCACCCGCAGGTCTGGAAGTGCTCCGGGCACTTCGACCTGTTCCACGACTGGATGATCGACTGCCGGGATTCGAAGCGCCGCTACCGCTTCGATCACCTCCACGGCCGCTGGGCGGCCCACCGCGGCAAGCGGGTGTTCGTCGTCACCGACCAGTCCGGGGACGACGCCGTGCCGCACACGGTGACGCGGGCCCAGAAGTTCTTCGGCGTCCGCGCGAACAAGATCGAGGAGATCGAGTGGGGCGGCGGCCTGGAACCGCTCGCCGAGGCGGTGAAGGGGGGGCGGGCCCTGCTCGCCGACGCCCTCGGGCCCGACGCCACCGCCCCGGGCACGCTCACCGAGCCGCGCGAGTTCAACCTGATGTTCGAGACGCGGATCGGGGCCCTCGCCGGCGACGACGACGACCGGGCCTTCCTCCGGCCGGAGACGGCGCAGGGCATCTTCGTGAACTTCAAGAACGTGGTCGACACGTCACGGGTGCGCGTCCCGTTTGGCATCGGCCAGGTCGGCAAGAGCTTCCGCAACGAGATCACGCCGCGGAACTTCACCTTCCGGTCCCGCGAGTTCGAGCAGATGGAGATCGAGTTCTTCTGCAAGCCGGCCGACTCGGCGGCCTGGTACCGCTACTGGCGCGACCGGCGCTGGAAGTGGTACCTCGACCTCGGCCTCACGGCCGGCCGGCTCCAGCTTCGCGAGCATGGGGCGGACGAGCTCTCCCACTATTCCGTGGGCACGGCCGACATCGAGTACGCATTTCCGTTCCTCGCGGAGGGTGAGTTCGGCGAACTGGAGGGAATCGCCCATCGCGGCGACTTCGACCTGCGCAGCCACATGGAGGGCAAGCTCGTCCGCCGCGACGGCGGGCTCGTCGTCGAGACCGGCGCCGACGGCAAGCCCCGGCACCGCGGCAGCGGCAAGGACCTCTCCTACTTCGACGACATCTCCCGGGAACGCTACGTGCCGCACGTCATCGAGCCGTCGGCGGGGGCCGACCGGGCCGTGCTCGCCTTCCTCTGCGACGCCTACCACGAGGACGAGGTGCCCGACGAGGATGGCAAGCCGCGCAGCCGGACCGTGCTCAAGCTCCATCCGCGGCTGGCCCCGGTGAAGGCGGCGATCCTGCCGCTGGTGAAGAAGGACGGCATGCCGGAGGTGGCGATCGATCTCTACCGCCGGCTCAAGCCGCACATGGCCTGCCAGTACGACGAGAAGGGGTCGGTGGGCCGGCGCTATGCCCGGCAGGACGAGGCCGGCACGCCGTGGTGCCTGACGATCGACGGCCAGACGCTCACCGACCAGACCGTCACACTCCGCGACCGGGACTCGCTCGTCCAGAGCCGTGTGCCTCTCGACGAGGTGGTGGACCTGCTCCGGGACCGGCTCTGATGCGGCCGGCCCTGGGGACCGTCTGCTCGCTCGAGGCCTCGCTGGCGACGGTGCTCGAGGACTACGCCGCGGGCCACGTGACGGCCGTCGACCTGTGGCTCGGCCATGCCGACGCGTTCCTGCGCGACCACGCTCCAGCAGCGCTTCGCGAGCGGTTCGTGCTGCACGGCATCGTGCCGCTGGCCGCCAGTTTTCAGGGGGGGCTGCTGACGAGCCAGGGGGAGGCGCGGCGCGAGCACTGGCGGCACTTCGCGGAGCGGCTGGACCTCTGCCGGGCGCTCGGCATCCCGGTATTAGTTGTGGCCGGCGACGTCTTCGGGCCGCTCGGTGCGGAGGATCTGGGCCGGCTGCAGGCGAGCCTCGTCGAGGGCGCGCGGCGCGCGGCCGACGCCGGCATCCGGCTGGCGCTGGAGTTCGACGCCCGGGCGAGCTTTCCCAACAACCTGCAGTCGGCCGTGGCGTTGGTGGAGGAGGTCGGCTCGCCGGCGCTCGGCGTCTGCCTGGACTGGTTCCACTTCACGTGCGGGCCGAGCAAGCCGCTCGACCTCGGTCTGCTGACGAACGACACGCTGGCCCACGTGCAGATCTCGGACGTGGCCGACGTGCCGCGCGAGATGGCGGCGGACGCCGACCGGATTCTTCCCGGCGAGGGGGCGTCGCCCGCCGACGAACTCGTGGGCCGGCTGCGGGAGATCGGCTACGCGGGCGGGGTGGCGATCGAAGCGCCGAATCCGCGGTTTTGGAGCGTGCCGCCGCGCCAGTTCGGCGAGATCGCGTTCACGGCGCTGCGCCGGCTGCTCGGCCAGGCGTCGATGTGACGCCGTGTCGGCGTTACCGGCGTGAGTGTGAACCGGTCTTCTGGCCCAAATCGCGTGAAGACGACAGCAGTCGCGTCGCTGAGGCAGGATAGCCTCACGCTCCGCGTCCTGCCGTCGTCTTCACGCTCGGTGAGATAGCGTGTGCAGCGAGCCACGCCGGGCGTAAGCCCGGCGTGGGAGCCGGGCTTAGCCCGGCGACCGTAAGCCGGTGACGACGCTGTGTCGGCGTCACCGGCGCGAAAATCAGATAGCCTCACGCTCCGCGTCCTGCCGTCGTCTTCACGCTCGGTGAGATAGCGTGTGCAGCGAGCCACGCCGGGCGTAAGCCCGGCGTGGGAGCCGGGCTTAGCCCGGCGACCGTAAGCCGGTGACGACGCTGTGTCGGCGTCACCGGCGTGAGTGTGAACCGGTCTTCTGGCCCAAATCGCGTGAAGACGGCAGCAGTCGCGTCGCTGAGGCAGGATAGCCTCACGCTCCGCGTCCTGCTGTCGTCTTCCCGCTGCGTCAGAGGAAGCCGGCGGCACCACCAGCCGGGCGTAAGCCCGGCGTGGGAGCCGGGCATTGCCCGGCGACCGTAAGCCGGTGACGACGCCGTGTCGGCGTCACCGGCGCGAAAATCAGATAGCCTCACGCTCCGCGTCCTGCCGTCGTCTTCGCGCTGCGTCACACGACGCATTCAGCACTCCACGCCGGGCTTAGCCCGGCGTGGGAGCCGGGCTTAGCCCGGCGACCGCAAGCCGGTGACGACGCCGTGTCGGCGTCACCGGCGCGAAAGTCTGCGCGAAAGTCTGCGAGCAGGTCATGCCAGTCGGCATGACCTGCTCAAGTGGGGAACGCAGGATGCGTTCCCCACGCTCAAATCAGAACAGGCTGCGGAAAGCCTCGGCGATGTTCCACGAGGATTTACCCTCGGGGTTCGCGGTCCACTTTCGCCAGGCCTCGGGGTCGTTGCCGAGGTTGCGACCAGTCAGTTGCCTGAGCACCTGCACGGCCCTTGCCTGGACGGCCGGGTCGGGATCATCGAGCGCGGTGACCACGACCGGGATCGCCTCCGTGTTCTTGAGTTCGCCCAGCGCCCGCAGGGCGCGAAGCCTCACGCCGAGGTCGCCATCCTCACGATACCGCTCGCAGAGCACGTGCAGGGCATCGTCGCCTCCCCGGCGAATCCAGGCGTTGCAGGCCGCCATGCGCACCCGCGCGTCCGGGTCGGCGACGGCTCCCCTGCAGATGGCGACTGCAGAGGGCGCCTGCAGGCCGCCAGCCGTCTCGACGATCAGGCTGCGGATGGCGGGATCGTCCTCGGCGACCACCGCAGCCACGAGCCGGCGGGCGAATGCCTCCTGCTGGTCGGCCGGAGTGGAGCGGGCTGCCGTCGCCTCGGCGATGAT
>BJHK01000041.1 GCA_014192425.1 Planctomycetia bacterium
TCCCATGCGGCACGTCATGCAGACCGCGCGGGCGAAGCCGAAGCAGAGGAGCCCGCACTCGAGATAGCCGCGGAGTTCGTCCTCGACGTATCCCGGCACGGGCCGCTCGGCGGCTTCTCGCCACTCGAGCCAACTCTCGAGGTTCTCCGACACGATCTTGTGGAGCGGCGTCTTCTCGGGCCGACGCCGCTCGTAGCGAGACCGCCTGGCCGATCTCGTCCCGCCGCCCCGGAAGCACCGGCATCGCTACCACGGGGTGTTTGCGCCGAATCACAAGCTCAGGCGGGCCGTCACGGCGCTGGCGATCGGCAACGTCGGCAAGCAGCGTGATGCGACGATCTCTCACCCTCTCCCTCTGGGAGACGGCCGGGGTGAGTGTGCCCCGAACCACGCAAAGCCCCGCTCGCACGACACCTCGCGGATTGCCTGGGCGAAACTCCTGGCCCGGGTGGGGGAGGAGTTTCCGCTCGAGTGCCCAACGTGCGGCGGCGACATCCGGCTGATTGCGTTCATCACCGAGCCGGGGCCGATCCGGAAGATTCTCACGCACTTGGGCGAACCACTCGAACCGCCGCCAGTTTCACCCGCCCGCGGCCCGCCCACCGACTGGGGCGAGCTCGTGCAGATCCACCATGACCGCGACGTCTTGCAATCGTCGCCCGACGAGCTGCCCGTAATCGACATTCACAGCCTCTGATCAGTGCCGGACGCGAGGTCACAGCAAAGCCGGCAGGTAGCTGGCCTCGGAGAGACTCCGCGCCGACACCACAAAAACGCCACTCAAGAGGGGCCGG
This sequence comes from Planctomycetia bacterium, assembly GCA_014192425.1. Classification (NCBI taxonomy): domain Bacteria; kingdom Pseudomonadati; phylum Planctomycetota; class Planctomycetia; species Planctomycetia bacterium. Next base: position 795 of record BJHK01000041.1, read on the forward strand.
GCTGCCGTTCCTGCAGTTCCGGGTGCCGCTGATTGGGTGCCGGGAAACGCGGCACCAGCCTCTCCAGCCGCTCATCGGCTCGGAAATGACTGTGGACATCGTTGCGGCAGTGCCATTGACCGGACTATCCTTCGGAACAGTGCCTTCGGGGACCGTCCGGGTGGGCCGACTTTCCCGTCCGTCGACAGGCTGGTCCGAATCAGGTCTGTGAGATGGGCGAGCTCCGCCGCTCGCCCCGAAAGACTGTCTTGCATGGGCACATTCCTTGGTGAGGCAGAGCAGCCAATCCCATTAGGCCGCTCAAGGAATATGCCGTCTTTTCGTCAACTATTTAGGCAGCGCAGTGAACTGCCCCCCAGTGCGGCACCAGTTTTTAACTCAGGGATTCACCGTCTAAGCCTGGCGAGCTATCCACGATCGACTTTCAAACGCTGCGATGGCCGACGCGACCATCAGGCCGATCACCCGGATCAGGGAGCCCGCTCTTGGCCGTTCGACGGTTTTTTGCGGCGTATGACCCGGATACGGTCGCCGTATTCGTCGAAGATCACGAGTTCCTCACCGACCCGATGGATGGTGCCACGGATCTGCAAGCCTCCGCTCCAGGAGTGTCCGACCCCCGAGGCATCGAAGGCAGCAACCCGGCTGTTGTTGGGGAGAAACAACAGATCGTCGAAGATCATCCAGCCGGGCTGCCCCCTTTGATCGGCATGCGGGACGAAGGATTTGGCGTAGCCCAGCAGCGGTGTGATCCGGGACGTGGCGAGATCGAGGCGGTACAGCGACTCGTCCCGATGGCGGCCGTAGAACACGGCGTCCTCGCCCAGTGTGAACTCGAAGCAGTGTCCGGCAACCAGTCGATGCCACGCGTTGCCATCCGGCGTGAAGCTCCACAGGCCAGTGGGTGATCTCTCGTGGGTCTCGTTCGATGTCGCGAGGATCACGAGCCGTTTTCGCGGCGGATCGGCCGCGAGCGCCGTGGTCGAGAATGTCCCGGCGCCATCGAGCGGGTTACGGGCCGTGAGCGACCGTCCCGCGGCGATCAGCTCGCAGCGTTTGTTCTCCGGGTCGAGCGCGACGAAGTTGCTCTCGATGCCAAGGTAGAGCCGTCCGTCGAGCCACGCCATCGAGCCGATCCAGCCGCCCGGGACGCCGTCCGCTTCGCCGATTATCGTCCGGCCCCCGTCGGTCACGACAGCGACGCCGTGCTGCTCCGTGGCGAAGAAGTGACGCTCACCAGCGGAGGCCATGAATCGAATTGATTTGAGGGGCAGCCGGCAGCGGCCCTCCACTTTCATGACGCCCCCGTCGGTACTCACGCGGCCGATCAGATAGTCGAACTCGGGCGGATCTTCCTTGCGCCACGATACGATGCGCGCAGGGTGCTTCGACCAGACGACCACGAGTGGCCGTTGGGGATCGCCTTCCGGGGTGCGATCGACGTGGAACATCGCCAGATGACCGAAGCCCGGCTCCGGGTTCGTGATCTGCAGATCCCGCACCTCGTAGCCGTCGAGCTTCCCGGTCTTGGCCGGAGAGAACGGCCCGGTGCGGGTCTCCGAAGCACGAGACGCTTCGCGGTGCCGGCGATCCTCGGCGATCACTCCGTTGAAGCTCGCGATCATGGCTGCCTTATCCGGCGGGTAGGCCTTGGCGGCAACGAGCGCCGCGATCCGACGGAAAAACTCGTCATCGCGCGGCTGATCGCAGCGGATCAGTGCGACGAGGTGCAGGGGAGCGGCGAAGAGGGGGGACACGTCGCCTGCCGCCTCCGCCTGCGAGACGATTTTCTCGAGGTAGGCCGTCAGGCTCCCTGCCGCAGCAAGTCGCTTTCCGGCTTTGTTCCCCAGCCCTTTGAACAACAGGGTGTTACCCAACGGTGGGCTGACGTTGGGACGGTGCCGAGGAACGTCGCCGAACAGGAGGGTATCGAGCAGCCGTTCGGCAGCCTCGGCCCCCTCGTTGCCGGGCAACTCGAGCAGCCGGCTCCAGCCGACGATGCGAAGGCTAGCGTCGTCGGTCGCCGCCAGTTCTTCGAGATACGGCCGGACGTCGGCGACGGGCACTCTGCCACCGGCATGCTCGTTGAGGGCTTCGCGGAGCAAATCGTGGTAGATGGCCGGCGCGCCGCGCCGGTCGGCGGGCCAGCGGCCGGCCGCCTGCTCCAAGGCGAGTGCCTCTTGAATCTCCCGCAGGAACTCGACCAGCGTCTGCCCTGAAATCTTTCCCCCATCCGAGAGCAGCCAGTCGACTTTCGCGAGTTTGTAGAGGACGAGATCCGCAGCTCCGGGGCCGCCGGCAGCCCTACGCACTTCGAAGATCCGGTCGTACATCGCCCTCTGAATGCGGGCATGCTCGGCGACGAGCCGCCGCTCCTCGTCGGTTTCCGTCGGGATGCGATACGTAAACAGCAGTCTGTGGTCCCAGATCGGAAACTCTCTCTCCAACTCGGGATGGCGAGCGCAGTGCTCGTAGTAGTCAAGGCCCGCCTCTGCCAGCCGTATGAGGGTCTCCAGCCGGCCGACCCGCGCCGCCTCGACCGTGGGATAGCGTTCGCGGTCGAACCAGGGCCGTGAGAAGTCCGGCCGATCCTTCATCATCGAGCCGCCGCTGGCGATGTCCTGTTCGCTGAAGACATACGCGTGGTGGAGGACGCCGAACGTGTCAGGTCCCGGAGCCAGGACGTAGGCCGCCTCCGCGAGCCGAATCGCCTCTGCATGATCGCGAAAATCGGTCAGCCGCCGCGCCCGGGCCGCGAGCAGCTTCGACTCCTCGGCCGGGTCCGCCATCGGCAGGCTCCGCGAGGCCGTGCCAAGCAGATCGGTGACCGCGGTCACCACCTGTCGGCGGATGGTCGCCATGTCGCCGGCGGCGGTGACCGTGGCCGATGCCGTGTTGGCCGCGCCGCCCGACAGCGGCACAAGTTTCAGCGTCACAGTCAGCCGCTCGCCGTCCCGGCGGATGCCCCCCTCGACGAGTTTCGAGGAAGCCTTGAGGTCAACCTCTACGCCGGTCAGGTTGCGTTCGGCCGTGAGTCGGCGGATCTTGTCGCGGTCGAGAACCACGACGTTCGGCAAGTCCGTGAGATCCCGTTCGACGATCGCAGTGAGGGCTCGGGCCAGCTTTGCCAACTCGGCGGTGGCGACTTCCGGCTGGATGCCAATCATGCCAAGCAGGTGGCGGTCGCCGAGCGGCACCCCGAGTTTGGGGGCCGCCTGCCGCAGGCCGGCGAGGACTTCGGCCACGTCTGCGGCCCCCATCCCGGCCGCCGGCACCGGCCAGTCGCCGAGCCGAATGCCGGTCCGCGTCTCGACGAGCTTCAAGCGGACCTGCGGCGGCTCGGACTGAGCCTCGGGCTCCACAAACAGGATCGCGTCGGCCGCCAGCAGCCCGCCGAGTTTGAGCGACTCCTCGCCGTCCCCAGTCTGGCCGGCGGCCAGCGAGAGCTCCTTCACGACGTCGTCGATCGCCTCCCGCTCGACGAGCGCGAGATCCCGCTGGCGCGACAACTCGGCCGTCAGCAGTTCGGCGAGACTGCGCTGGGCGGTCGCCGCGATGATGGCGACCCGGCTTGGAGACATGGCCGGCTCCGCGCCACCGGCCATCGTTGCGATCGGGGTTGCAAGGAGCACGGCCCCGATGGCGAACTTCAGGCGAGCGAAGACGTGCGTGACGATCACGGGGGTGCTCGTCAAGTGATTCCGGGGTGACACCACGGTCGCCATGGGCCTGAACCATCTTGCCACGGTCCGCGGACGAACCGAGGAACGGCGGTCGTCTATCCTCACTTCCGCTCGGCCTCCGGCTTGAAACCCGCGATCTTCGGCAGCAGCCGTTCTGCGATCGCGGCCGACGCCTCCTGCAGCGCCGTTTTCGCAGCGATCTGCTCGGTGAGGTCGGTGGCGACGGTCGTCTGTCGATCCACGGCCAGCACCTTCCCGGTCGCCTGGTCGACCGCCTTCACCTCCAGCCTGGCCTTCGCGGAGATCAGGTTTCCGTGCCGCGCCGCCGGTTCGCTGATGGCCTCGCCGAGCACGAGCACGGCGGCGGCGGACCGCTTGCCTTCCTTGGGGTCGACAATGTCGAAGCCGGTCTCCTTTGCGAACAGCGTCATCTCCGTCTCGGCCGCGGGATCGATCACGACGGCTGCGCCCGGCACGACGACGACGGCCACCCGCGGAGCGATATGCTGCTCCGCGATCTCCACGAACAGGCTCGGCCGGGCGCCGGCCGGCAGCGCCTTCTTCAGGCCCGCCAGGCGGTCGGCCCGCGTCACGATTTTGGGCAGCAGTTCGCCCCCGCGCTCGGTCACCACCTTGACGATCTCGGCGGCTAGGCGGTCGGCCAGCGCCCCGAGGTCGTCGCGGGCCGATCCCTTGACGCTCGCGCCAAGCACGCGGCTGGTTTCCGTGCCGATGATCTTGGCGACCAGATACTGCGAGTTGTCGACGCGAAACACGGAGCCGGCGATCAGCATCTTGGCACCCGTCAACTGGCCGACGCGGGTCGCCGTGGCCGGATTCGCGAGGCCGGAGAGATTCAATTCCTGCTCGTCGAGCAGCTTGCGGATATCCTCGCGCTCGATGAGCATCATCGCCGGCTCGGCGACCAGTTCGGCGAACAGCAGGTCGGTGACCTTGCCACCGTCCCCGGCCGAAACGGCCGGCCCGCCCGGCCGGGCGACGGCTCCCTCGGCGGCGCGATCCTGGAAGGGCAGAACCGCCACAGGCACGAGCGTCGCCGCGGGTTCTGAGACCGCCGGTTCTGCGGCAGCCGGTTCTGCGGCAGCCGGCGTCGCGGCCGCCAGGAGAACGACGAACATGTAGGAGCGGGCGGACAAAAGTCGGAAAAACGAGACGGTCATCGCGGGTTCTCCTGAAAGGGACGGAAATCGGGTGAGGCGGCGGCGGACGGGGCCGCAAGGCGGGCGAGGAGCGCGGCGAGCAGGTAGCGGGCGGCCGGCGTCTCCTCCCAGTGGGCGACGATGCCGAGGCCACAGACGACGAGCGTACCTGCCGGCGGCCCCCCTTCGCGGCCGCCAAACGTGGCCTCGAGCCAAGGCCAGCCCGCAGGCGTGGCCCCGGCCCGTGCCACGACCGCCTCGCGATCGGCGACGATCGAGAGCCGACTGACCACGGTGGCACCGCCTTTCGCCCAGTCGCGCCAGTCGAGCCGCTCGTCGAGATCGGCAACGACATCGGCACGCCGCAGCGTGAGACTGGCGACGATGCCGTCGCCGATCGCGTCGCCTCCCGGCAGCGGAAACGTTCCGGAAGACGGTGCCATGCAGAGCACGTTCACGCCCCGGCCGCAGTGGTGAAAGAGGTCAGCGGCCAGCCGCGGATGATCGTCCCACGCCAGACCCTCGGCGACCAGGATCAGCTGGGGCCGCAACGCGGCGATGTCGGCGTCGGCCCGCGTGAGCATGAGCGGCACGCCCGCCGCGGTGAGCCGCTTCTCGGTCCCGCCTTCTGGGTCGATGATCGCGATCCGCAGCGACTCGAGCCAGCGACTTCGATCGAAGAAGGGATCGGCCGGAAAGATCCGCACATTCCGCGTTGCCGCACCAAGCCGGTTGCCGGCCGCGTCCGTGAGGACCGTCGTCAATGTGGCATCCGCCACCACCCCGTCGCGGCCGGCGGGCAGCGGAACCGAGACCGCCACATTCGTGGCCCCGCGACCGGCATGCCGCACGGGCACGGCGCCATTGGTCAGGGACCGGTTGCCGGCCGCGAGCGCCCATACAAGACGACCTTCTACGGCGATTCCGCCGCGGATCGCGGTGTCGCACTCCACCTCGCGGCCGGCGAAGTAGTTGGTGCGGGCATCGGCTGGCTCCACCACGAAGGCGTCGTCGCCGGTCGCCACCGCGGCCGACGTGAGCGCGAGGCTCGCCGCGGCGACGCCGCGCAGGACCGCGTGCCACGTCGTCATCCGACCTCCTTCGCGGCTGCGGGCTGTAGCGGCACGACCGTCTGGATCACCTGCCACTCGACGTCGGCGGAACGGTCGCCAGTGACACGCCGCGGCAGACCCGCCTTCTGGACGCCGCCATAGGATGCACGGAGCGGCACGGCGCGCGCCGCGAGCGTCAGTTCGCCGTCCACCGCGACCGCACCGTCGGGCAGGCAATGGGCCCACAGCCGCAGCCGTCCGTCACGCTGCGGGCCGGCGGCGATGTCCACGACTTGCTCGTCGCGGACGACGATGTCCGCCTGCCAGACCGGCTCCCACCCCGAGGACGGGCCACGTCGCGCGAGCACGACCAGTCGCACGGCGACCGGGTGGCCGGCGGTGGCCACCGCGTCGTCGGCGAGTCCCACGGCGACCGTGTCGTCGTGCTCCGCCACCCAGGCGAGCCGGCCGGCGAACGTCCGTTCCATGCCCGCCAGGACCTCGGCCCGGGATGCGATGTCGGTGGCGGCGAAGCGGACGCTGGGCGGCCAATCCGTCGTCGCGTCGGGGCGGCCGCCGCTCCATACCGCGAACACCACGGCAACGGCCGCCGCGAGGCCCGCGGCGAACCAGCCGGTCCGCTCGGCCCAGCGAACCGGCCGCGGCGCGAACACACGACCAGCCGCTGCCACGTCGGTGGCACGGACCTCGGCGGCGATGCGGCCGAGACGGCCGGCGGCATCAGACGCCTCGTCTTGGCGCCGGCGCCACCCACGGAGAACGGCGTCCAGGTCATCGCCGGATCGGGCGGGTTTTCGCTCGTCGTGCATCATGACTCGATCTGCTCCGCGAGGGCCAGGCTCAGACGTTTGCGGGCTTCATGAACTCGCCAGTAGATCGTGGCTCGCGTGCAGCCCTCGATCCGCGCGGCCGCGGCCGGGTCGAGTTCCTCGATCGCGACCAGCACGATGGCGGCCCGGAGTTTGGGCGGGAGCGTGCCGAGGGCTCGGGACACGGCTGCGTCGAACTCCGCGCGTTCGGCGGCCGCCCCAGGTCCGACGGCCCGAATGGCCGCGTTGGACGGCAGTTCGACCCGATCGTCGATCGGCGAACGTCGCCGCCGCGCGAGCGCGTCGTGAACCGTGTTCATGGCGATACGGTAGAGCCAGGTGGTGAACTTGGAACGCCCCTGAAAAGCGCCCAGGCCGCGGAATGCGTGCAGGAACACGTCCTGCACGAGGTCGTCGGCCGCCGCGTCATCGAGAATCATTGAATGAATCATGCGGCGCACCGTCGTCAGATGCCGGGCGGCAAGTTCGCCGAGCGCCCCGCGGTCGCCGGCCTGCCGCCAGGCGGCCACGAGTTGCTCGTCGGACGTTCCCAAAACAATACCGCTCCGTGTCGAACCATGAGACGCGTCAGGCGACCATATCTTGGCCCACGGTCCTGATCCGCGGATTCCAAGGGAGTCGCGTGTGAGGCCACATGCCCCGGGGAATGCCGTCCTTGGCCCTGCCGGTCTGCTATTCTGCCACTCGGCGGCACGAAGTCTGCCCGTTTCCCGGTCAGCGCGGCCGGCACGCTCCGGACCGGCATCGCCCGCCGCCGGGCCCACGATCTGCGTCGCACGGCGGTCTAATGGAGATGTCGCCCCCGGCCGGCCCCGCACGACCTTATCCCTCCGATGCGCATCCCCCCCGTTCACCGCCGAGGCACCGAAGCCCTGGGACAGGCGGACCGGGGGCCGGTCTGCGCCGAGGCGAGAAAATCGCCATCGCAGGGAGTGAGTGGCGTTTCGGAAAACCGTCTCTGGACGCCCAAGCCGCTCCCCCCTGCGCTCACGAGTCGCTCGTCAGCCGGGAGACAGTTGCCGAAGTGCCATTGACCGGGCTAGCCTTCGAATCTTCCGGAATCGGGGTGTATAGCGTGCGATCTGTATCAATACTGCCCGTATTCCTTTCGTTTCTCTTGAGTCCCCTGCTCGCCAGCGCTGCCGACGGCCGGCGTTGCGCACTCTTGTCCGACGCGTCGATGGCGAAATCGCCGGTGGCGGTCCTGCTGCAGGACCGGCTCGCCAAGCAGTTCGCCGCCGACGGCCTCGGCTGGGTGGAGCGCGATGAGCTGGACAAGGTTCTCACCGAGCTCACCCGCAGCGCCGTCTTCGGCAGTGGCGGCGGGGCCGATCGCGTCAAGCTCGGCGCGATCCTCAAGGCCCACCTGCTGGTCGTGCTGCGCCAGCGCCCGACCGACAAGGCCGTCGAACTGGTCGTCTGCGAAACCGGCCTTGGCCTGCGACTCGCCGTCACGAGCTTCCCCGCCCAGGACGGCAAGTTGCCCGCGCCCGAAGCCCTAGCCGCCGCGCTCGAGCCGGTCATCGTCGCGGCACTCAAGAAGGGTCTGGCCCCGATCAACGACCTCGCCGCCGTCCCGCCGTTCGTCTCGAATGACCTGTCGTTCAAGTACGAGCCGCTCAAGGGCGTTTACAGCACGCTCGTCGAACAAACGCTGCTCGCACAGGACGGCATCGTCGTCGTCGAGCTGGAAGAGGCCCAGGCGATCGCCCGCGAGCTCGCGATCGGCGGCGGGAACAAGATCCGCCGGCTGCTGCCGCTGTTCATCGCCGGCGAGTTCCGCCACACGGACCCCGCCGCGGTGTCGTTCAAGATCACGCTGCGGCGTGGCGAGAAGCAGCTCGATCAGGCCGACCTCCCGCCCACCGCCGAAGCGCAGGTCGCGCCGGTGCTGCGGAAGTCGGTCACCGCCATGCTCACCAAGGTGCTCGGCACGGTCGCGGCCGAGCCGGATCCGAAGGTCGAGTCGGCGCGACTGCTTGAGCGCAGCCGCGTCTTCGCGAAGCTCAACAACTGGCGCGAGGCGTACGGCCTGGTCGAGGCGGCGCTGCTGCTCGACGACAACCTCGACCTGCGTCATGACGCCGTCATCGCCGCCGGGCAGATGGCGGGCATCACCGCGTATGGCAGCACCGTCAGCCACGACAGCATCACCCCTGACATGATCAACCGCGGCTTACTTTACTACCTCCGCGGCATTGAGCATCTGGAAGTGATGCTGCAAACCCTCAAGAACTTCGACGGCTATCGCAGACCTGGCGGCAACACGTTCGTCGAATACTTCCGGATGAGCTGGGGCATCACCGGCCATCCCAGCAAGGAAGTGCTTGACGCGCTCGAGTCGGCCAAGGCCCAGTCCGGCGAGGCACTCATGCGGATCGCCCGCATGCGCCTCAAAGACCGTCGCGGCGACGAGGCCGACTACGTCATGTGGGCCACCGACGGGCTGAGCCGCGCCAAGCGGTATGACTTCTTCCTCAAGGTCATCGAGGAGTGGAAAAACGAGCCCGGCAACGACGCCCGCATCCGCCGGCTTGCCACGCACGGTTACGTGCCGAGCGTTCTCGACGAACCGGAGGGCCGCGACTTCCTCGCCAAGCTCGCGGCGATCGACCACCCGGACATGAATCGCCTCGCCGACTCGCTCAAGCAGCAGTCGGACGCCTACATCGCCGCCAACGCCAAGGAGAGGGACGCCGCCAAGCAGGAGTTGGAGAACCGCAAGGCCAAGGAGGCCGCCGATCTCGCCGCCGGGCCGGCGGAGGTCATCTATAACCCCCTCACGCTGATGGTCAACCGCGGCGCCACAGGCAAGCCGTCGCCGATGGAGATCTTCAACGGCGGCCGCTGCATGCCCGCAGGCCCGGGCATTGATGTCTTTTGGGCCGGCTCCAGCGCCTACGTGATGAAGACCAAAGGCGAACTTCGCCCGATCTTCAACCCGCAGGAGATGACCGCCAATGTCGCCCGGCTGGTGTTCGACGGGAAGTACGTCTGGATTCCCGTCACCCGCCACCACAAGCCGGCACAGCTCATCGTCGTCGATCCGGTGACGGAAAAGTCATACGAGCTGACCTCCGCCGACGGCCTGCCGCTGGATGCCGGCGGGCCTGACGCGACCAACGAACAGCAGTACGTCCGCGTCGCCGCGATCTCGCCCGGCCACGTCATCGTCGCCGGCTACTTCGGCCGCACGTGGCTGGCGGACGTGGTGCTCAACCCCACCGGCAGGCACAAGATCAAGGTCTTCCACGAGGCCCGCGAGGTCGCCAACGACGCCGACAAGGACCAGTGGCAGCAGACCAACGTCGCCTTCCAGCCCGCGTGGATGTTCACGCTGACCGACCCCGCCGACAAGGGAATGCCACCCCGCCAGCGGGTCATCATCGGCCGCAACGCGTCGATCAATGTCAACTACCATCCGCTGCTGGTTGATCTCGCGGAGCTGAAGGTCTCGGTCGTTCAGGACGAATCCTGCTGGACCGAGTCGTACGCTTTCGAGTCCCACTACGGGCTGAACGTGTTCGGCGCGGCCGACGCGATCTGGTGGGCCTGGCCGACGCGGGGGATGTCGGGCGACGTCCCGCGACAGAGCGTGCATCGCATGGGCTTCCCCGACTTCAAGGAAGAGATCATCGCCCCCGCCGCCCACTCCGGCAGGGGGATGGACTACCGCGACCGTTACTTTGTCTACCATGGCCGCAGCTTCATCGCCGCCAAGGAGTTGTGGGTCGCCGACACCCCCGCCGGCCCCTACCGCAAACTCCGCGGCGACGACCCCGAACGCTCCGACTTTTTCGAGCGCATCGGCACCGGCGAAACCGAGAAGCAAGTGCGCGACGAGCAGACGGAACAGATCGAAGCCGTCTGCTTCAGCAACCACTACGGCCTGATCATCATGGGCCAGCGAATCAAGGCGGGTGGGACGGTCTACGAGGTGAAGTTCCCGGGCTTGCCGGCGCCCAAAACAAAGTAACCGCCCCGCTACGAGGCGACCGTCGCGGTGATCCCGGCGAGGTCGCAACAGCGTCCGGATCACGCTCTTTCGTCTCCAACTGCGTGTCTATCGTCAGCCTCTCGAGCACCTGCTGCGACTCACGCGACAAACCGCCCCCCCACGACAACTCACGGATCGAAGGATTGGTCGGCCAATGGCACTTCGGCAAGCGTCGGCCGAGCAGCGAAGACCATGAGGAGCAACAGCCGGGACTGGCCTGGCTGGATGCGACGCTCGCTTCGAGGTGCCGAGGGGCTTCCTATCCACGCTCAAAGCCGGGTTTTTCTCGTCGGCGTAGACCGGCCTTGAAACCGCTCTTCTCGCGGGCCGTCCGCACCGTGGCATGGAATGCCGTCAGAGGCTGTGGATGTCGATGTCGGGCAGCTCGACGGGTGACGCCTGAAAAATCGCCCGGTCGAAAGTGGACCTGGACGAGCTCTCCCCAGTCGGTGGGCGGGCCGCGGGCAGGAGAGACTGGCGAAGGCGCCGCTGTACGCGGGGCGAAGCCATCCTGGCCTTCGCCCGCTTGCGAACCTCCGGTTCGACGTGGGCCGGCTCCTGCCGGCAGTCGTTTGGACACTGGCCCCGGCTTGGGTGTAACGCGATCAGCCGGATATCGCCGCCGCACCCCGGGCACTCGAGCGGAAACTCCTCCCCCACCCGAGCCATGAGTTTGGCCCACGCGATCCGGGGAGGTGTCGTGAGATCGCGGTTGGTCGCATGAGTTGTAGCAGTCGCCGGTGGCATCTCGGCGTGCCGCATGTCCGCCGACCGCATGCCCACCAGTCACGGCATCACGCGGCTTGCCGACATTCGCTTTTGTCATGGGCCGTGACGGCGGACCTGAGCTTGTGATTCGGGGCGAACACCCCTGGCTTGCTGTACGGCGGCAGGGCCATCCATGGCCCCTGCCGCCTCTGATGGATAGTCCGGCCAATGGCACTTCCGCAACCATGTCGATAGGCATTTGAGCCGATGGGCGGCTGGTGAGGCTGGTGCCGCGTTTTCCGGCACCCGATCAGTTGCTCCCGGAACGGCTGCCCTCCCCCTGGAGTGGCATTTTTCTGCTGTCGGCGCGGAGG
>BJHK01000042.1 GCA_014192425.1 Planctomycetia bacterium
GCCGTTGAGGATCAGGGGGCCTTTGCTGTACCCGGCCAACGCCTGCGCCACATCTGGCATGAGCTTTTTGAGACCGTTCACGGGTAGGCACTTCTCGAGCTTGTAGGATCCAAAATTCTTGGAAGTGAACTCCACCGTCACCCCCGGAAACTCCTCCACGAGCTTCTTCGCCTGCTCGACTGTCAGGCTCTCGATCTGGTTCGTGTCCTTCGGCAACTCGTCGGCGCGGACTTCGCGAATCGGTGCGGCTGCCGTGACGAGCACGGCCAGAAGCAGGCTCGCCATCGCCGCCGCGGCCAGCGGGCGGACGGGCGAGGCGGGCTGCTCCTCGACGCCCGCCAACCGGCGGATGCGGTCGAGCAGGCTGCCGCCGTTGGCGGCGAGCGCCAGCGCGTGGGCCTGGCGGCGTTCTTCGAGCGCAAGGAGCGCCTTGGCGTAGGAGAGCCGGGAGCCGGCATGGCCGGCTTCGAGGACGCGGACGGCCAGGTCGTCGGCGCAGTGCTCGCGCTCGGCGCGGACCTGGCCAGAGATCCACCAGGCGGCGGGATGGCGGAAGAAGAGGACGTCGATGCAGGCCTGGAGGAGGTTCATGAGGGCGTCCTGACGGCGGACGTGGGCCAGTTCGTGGACGACCAGCGCGTCGAGCTCGTGGGCGGGAAGGCCGACGATTGCAGCGGCGGGCCAGAGGATCACGGGCTTGAGCCAGCCGACGACGACGGGCGCCTCGACCGCCGCCGAGGCGAGGACGCGGACGGCCGCGTCGATGCCAAGCGCCCGCCGCCAGCGTTCCACGCTCGCTTGAAACCGCCCGTCGGCGAGCGGCGCTCCGCGGGCCACCATCCGGCGGGTGAGCCAGTAGCCGATCGTCATGCGGCCGGCCGCGAGGAGGGCGCCGGCGAGCCAGACGCCGGCGATCGCCGGCAGCCAGGGGCGGAGATGGTCGAGCGCGGCGGTGGCGGCGGCGGCGGTTGCAAACGACTCGCGTGCCGCGGGCCGCGCGGCTGCAGTCGCGAGGTGCGGCGGCAGGACGATTGTCGGGGCGTGTGCGACGGATGCGGGGTCTGCGGCACCATCACCGGCGGATCGCGAGGCAGTCGCAGAGGCGGCGTCGCTTGTTGCCTCTGCGGCGGCAGGATTCACGCCCGGGTCGACGACCGCGAACGTGGCTGCGGCGGCAACCGGCAGCGCGACGAGGGCCGCGGTGGCGAGCAGATAGCGGGCGTTCGTCGCGGCCGACGAGCGGCGCGGGATGAGTCGCAGGGCGATGGCGAGCAGGGCCGCGATCGCGAGGCCTTGCCAGAGCGAGTGCAGGCAGGTCCAGCCGAGCCGGGCGGCCAGCGGCGAGGCGAGGAGGTCGGGGAGCCGGTCGGTGATCCATGCGGCGAATGGGGGCATGATGGAGAGGCCGTTGTGTGGGTTGTGCGTGCTTGTGGATCCACGGGGATCCGGGTTGACCCGGAGGGATTGCCGACTGGCGTTACCGTTGCTGCCGCTGCTGGTTCTGCCGCTGCTGGAAACCCTCGGGGATCACGAAGTCTTTGGTCGGGCTGCCGTCGGGCTCGGGGATGAGTTCCAGCGTTTCGATCAGCGGGATGTCGATGTCTTCCTTCTCGATCAGGGCGGAGAGGGTCTTGGGGGAGATTTTCTTGAGGTTCGGGAGCGAGAGCGGGCCCTTGTGCGTGGCGAGGGCCTTGGCGATGGCGACGGAGTCGGGCGAGTCGAGGGTGGTGACCGCGGTCAATTTGCCGCCTGACAATGCGGCCCAAAGCAAGGCTGTCTCCGGAGTCAAACGGTTGTTCTGGAAGAACGACTCCTTTGCTCCACTTGAGAGAATCAGCGATTTACCCTTGAACTGCGCGAACGCCTTGGCCGCCTCGGCGGAAAGCGTGGTCAGGCCGTTGAGGAACAGGGCGCCCTCGTGCTGCGCCAGCGCCTTGGCCGCTTCGGCGGAAAGCGTGGTCAGGCCGAGGATCAGATCGCCCTTGTGCTGCGCCAGCGCCGTGGCCGCGTCGCCGGAGAGCGTGGTCAGGCCGTTGAGGCGCAGCTCGCCCTCGTGCTGCGCCAGCGCCGTGGCCGCTTCGGCGGAGAGCGTGGTCAGGCCGTCGATGCGCAGATACTGGCCCTTGTGCTGCGCCAGCGCCTTTGCCGCCTCGTCGGAGATCGTGGTCAGGCCGTCGAGGATCAGATAGCTGCCCTTGTGCTGCGCCAGCGCCTTGGCCGCGTCGCCGGAGAGCGTGGTCAAGCCGTTGAGAAACAGGGTGCCCTTGTGCTGCGCCAGCGCCGTGGCCGCTTCGGCGGAGAGCGTGGTCAGGCCGGCGAGGGCCAGCTCCCTGCCCACGTGCTGCGCCAGCGCCGTGGCTGCCTCGCCGGAGAGCGTGGTCAGGCCGCTGAGGTCCAGGCGGTTGCCCTTGTGCTGCGCCAGCGCCTTGGCTGCCTCGTCGGACAGCGTGGTCAGGCCGGGGAGGTACAGGTCGCCCTTGCGCTGCCCCAGCGCCGTGGCCGCCTCGTCGGAGAGCGTGGTCAGGCCGTTGAGGGACAGGTCGCCCTCGTGCTGCGCCAGCGCCTTGGCCGCCTCGTCGGAGAGCGTGGTCAGGCCGTTGAGGTCCATGCGGTTGCCCTCGTGCTGCGCCAGCGCCTTGGCCGCGGCGGCGGAGAGCGTGGTCAGACCGCTGAGGCACAACGTTTTGGCCTTGCATCCCGCGAGCCCTATGGCGGCGTCGGCGTCGACCGCCGTCAGGCCGCTGAGGTGCAACTGCCCGCGGAAGTTCACAAGTTCCTTGGCGGTGGCGGCGTCGAGTGTGCGCAGGCCGTCGAGGAGAAGTTCGCCGCCGTTGTACCTCGCGAGCGCCTTGGCGGTGTCGGCGTCGAGCGCATCCAGGCCGCGGAGGGCAAGACAAGTGCCCTTGAACTCTGCGAGGGCCCGGGCGGCGGCGGCGTCGAGCGTGCGCAGGCGGCACAGAGACAGCAGGCCACCCTGGAACTCCGCAAGCGCTCGGGCAGTGTCGGCGTCGAGCGACGTTAAGTCGTTAAGCATCAGGCTGTACCCCTTGAACCCTGCCAATGCCTTGGCGGTTTCAGCGTCGAGCGTGGTGACCGACGTGAGATCGCCTTTGAGCAACGCCGCATGCATACAGGCCGTCTTCGCATTCAACGGATTCCGGCGGATGAACTCTTGTTGAACGGCAACGGGAACGAATACAGTTCCCCTGAAGCCCGCAAATGCCTCGGCTACATCTGCGTCGATCGTCGTGAGGCCGGTGAGGAGGATCGCGTTGCCACGGTAACCGCTCAATGCTTTGGCCACATCCGCATCCACGATCTTCAAACTCTGCAAAGGCAGGCCGCAGGCACAGAACCGATCTTCTGAACCAACCGGCACACCCGGAAAAGTGTCCGCCAGCCTCTTGGCCTGCTCGACCGTGAGGCTCTCGATCTTGTTCGTGTCCTTCGGCAACTCGTCGGCCCGGGCTTCGCGAATCGGCGCGGCCGCCGTGACGAGCACGGCCAGAAGCAGGCTCGCCATCGCCGCCGCGGCCAGCGGGCGGACGGGCGAGGCGGGCTGCTCCTCGACGCCCGCCAGCCGGCGGATGCGGTCGAGCAGGCTGCCGCCGTTGGCGGCGAGCGCCAGCGCGTGGGCCTGGCGGCGTTCTTCGAGCGCAAGGAGCGCCTTGGCGTAGGAAAGCCGGGAACCGGCATGGCCGGCTTCGAGGACGCGGACGGCCAGATCGTCGGCACAGTGCTCGCGCTCGGCGCGGACTGTGCCAGAGATCCACCAGGCGGCGGGATGGTGGAAGAAGAGGACGTCGATGCAGGCCTGGAGGAGGTTCATGAGGGCGTCCTGACGGCGGACGTGGGCCAGTTCGTGGACGACCAGCGCGTCGAGCTCGTGGGCGGGAAGGCCGAGTAAGGCAGCGGCGGGCCAGAGGATCACGGGCTTGAGCCAGCCGACGACGATGGGCGCCTCGACCGCCGCGGAGGCGAGGACGCGGACGGCCGCGTCGATGCCAATCGACCGCCGCCAGCGTTCCACGCTCGCTTGAAACCGCCCGTCGGCGAGCGGCTTCCCGCGGGCCACCATCCGGCGGGTGAGCCAGTAGCCGATCGTCATGCGACCGGCGGCGAGGAGGGCGCCGGCGAGCCAGACGCCGGCGATCGCCGGCAGCCAGGGGCGGAGATGGTCGAGCGCGGCGGAGGCGGCGGCGGCGGACACGGCGGCAAAGGACGCGCGTGCCGCGGGCCGCGCGGCGGCAGTCGCGAGGTGCGGCGGCAGGACGATCGTCGGCGACTGTGCGGCGGATGCAGGGGCTGCGGCACCATCACCGGCAAACCGGGAGGCAGTCGCAGAGGCTGCATCGCTCTCGGCCTCTACGGCCGCAGGATTCACGCCCGGCTCGACGATCGCGAACGTGGCGACGGCGGCAACCGGCAGCGCGACGAGGGCCGCGGTGGCGATCAGATAGCGGGCGTTCGTCGCGGCCGACGAGCGGCGCGGGACGAGTCGCAGGGCGATGGCGAGCAAGGCCGCGATCGCGAGGGCTTGCCAGAGCGAGTGCAGGCAGGTCCAGCCGAGCCGGGCGGCCAGCGGCGAGGCGAGGAGGTCGGGGAGCCGGTCGGTGAGCCATGCGGCGAATGGGGGCATGATAGAGAGGCCTTTGTGTGGGTTGTGCGTGCTTGGCAAAAAAAGGGACCGCTACAGTTGCTCCGTCGCGATTGCCTACTGGCGTTACCGTTGCTGACGCTGCTGGAAACCCTCGGGGATCACGAAGTCCTCGGTGACACTGCCGTCGGGCTCGGGGATCAGTTTCAGCGTTTCGATCAGGGGGATCTCGATGTCTTCCTTCTCGATCAGGGCCGAGAGGGTTTTTGGAGAGAGTTTCTTGAGGTTCGGGAGCGAGAGCGGGCCCTTGCGCGTGGCGAGGCCCTTGGCGATGGCGACGGAGTCGGGGGAATCGAGGGCGGTGACGGCGGCGAGTCGGCCCCGCAACAACGTCGCCCAGACCAACGCTGAGTCTGCCGTGAGGGAGAAAGAAATCGACCTGAGGGACAGTTCGCCCTTGCGCTGCGCCAGCGCCTTGGCCGCCACGTCGGAGAGCGTGGTCAGGCCGTTGAGAAACAGGCTGCCCTTGTGCTGCGCCAGCGCTGTGGCAGCCTCGGCGGAGAGCGTGGTCAGGCCGTTGAGGTACAGATCGCCCTTGTGCTGCGCCAGCGCCTTGGCCGCCTCGTCGGAGAGCGTTGGCAGGCCGTTGAGGGACAGGTCGTCCTTGTACCGCGCCAGCGCCGTGGCCGCCTCGTCGGAGAGCGTGGTCAGGCCGTTGAGGTTCAGGTCGCCCTCGTGCTGCGCCAGCGCCTTGGCCGCCTCGGTGGAGAGCGTGGTCAGGCCGTTGAGGTACAGGAGGCCGCCCTTGTGCTGCGCCAGCGCCGTGGCCGCCTCGGCGGAGAGCGTGGTCAGGCCGTCGAGGGACAGATAGCCCTCGTGCTGCGCCAGCGCCGTGGCCGCCTCGTCCGAGAGCGTGGTCAGGCCGGGGAGGTACAGGCCGCCCTCGTGCTGCGCCAGCGCCGTGGCCGCCTCGTCGGAGAGCGTGGTCAGGCCGGTGAGGTTCAGGTCGCCCTCGTGCTGCGCCAGCGCCGTGGCCGCCTCGTCGGAGAGCGTGGTCAGGCCGTTGAGGTACAGCCGGCCCTCGTGCTGCGCCAGCGCCTTTGCCGCGTCGTCGGAGAGCGTGGTCAGGCCGGGGAGGGACAGATCGCCCTTGTGCTGCGCCAGCGCCGTGGCCGCCTCGTCGGAGAGCGTGGTCAGGCCGTTGAGGTCCAGGCTGCCCTCGTGCTGCGCCAGCGCCTTGGCCGCCTCGTCGGAGAGCGTGGTCAGGCCGTCGAGGGACAGGCCGCCCTTGTACTGCGCCAGCGCCGTGGCAGCCTCGTCGGAGAGCGTGGTCAGGCCGTCGAGGTGCAGCCACTGCCCCTTGTGCTGCGTTAGCGCCTTGGCCGCTTCGTCGGAGAGCGTGGTCAGGCCGTCGAGGGACAGATAGCCCTTGTACTGCGCCAGCGCCTTTGCCGCCTCGTCGGAGAGCGTGGTCAGGCCGTCGAGGTGCAGCCACTGCCCCTTGTGCTGCGCCAGCGCCTTGGCCGCTTCGTCGGAGAGCGTGGTCAGGCCGTCGAGGGACAGATAGCCCTTGTACTGCGCCAGCGCCTTTGCCGCCTCGTCGGAGAGCGTGGTCAGGCCGGTGAGGGACAGCCAGCCCTCGTGCTGCGCCAGCGCCGTGGCCGCGTCGTCGGAGAGCGTGGTCAGGCCGTCGAGGGACAGATCGCCCTTGTACTGCGCCAGCGCCGTGGCCGCCTCGTCGGAGAGCGTGGTCAGGCCGTCGAGGGACAGGCCGCCCTCGTGCTGCGCCAGCGCCTTTGCCGCGTCGTCGGAGAGCGTGGTCAGGCCGGTGAGGTGCAGCCAGCCCTCGTGCTGCGCCAGCGCCTTTGCCGCCTCGTCGGAGAGCGTTGTCAGGCCGTTGAGGGACAGGCGGCCCTTGTGCTGCGCCAGCGCCGTGGCCGCGTCGTCGGAGAGCGTGGTCAGGCCGGGGAGGGACAGGCGGCCCTTGTGCTGCGCCAGCGCCGTGGCCGCGTCGTCGGAGAGCGTGGTCAGGCCGGGGAGGGACAGATCGCCCTTGTACTGCGCCAGCGCCTTTGCCGCCTCGTCCGAGAGCGTGGTCAGGCCGTTGAGTCGCAGGATGCGGCCCTCGTGCTGCGCCAGCGCCGTGGCCGCCTCGGCGGAGAGCGTGGTCAGGCCGTCGAGGGACAGATAGCCCTCGTGCTGCGCCAGCGCCGTGGCCGCCTCGTCGGAGAGCGTGGTCAGGCCGTCGAGGATCAGTTGGAGGCCCTTGTGCTGTGCCAGGGCCGCGGCCGCCTCGTCGGAGAGCGTGGTCAGGCCGTTGAGGTACAGGTTGCTCTTGTGCTGCGCCAGCGCCGTGGCGGCGTCGTCGGAGAGCGTAGTCAGGCCGTAGAGGTACAGGCTGCCCTCGTGCTGCGCCAGCGCCTTTGCCGCCTCGTCGGAGAGCGTGGTCAGGCCGTTGAGGATCAGGGCGCCTCTGCTGTACCCGGCCAACGCCTGCGCCACATCTGGCGCGAGCTTTTTGAGACCGTTCACAGGTAGGCACTTTTCGAGCTTGTAGGGTCCGAAACCCTTAAACTGGATCTCCACCGTCACCCCCGGAAACTCCTCCACGAGCTTCTTCGCCTGCTCGACCGTCAGGCTCTCGATCGTGTTCGTGTCCTTCGGCAACTCGTCGGCTTGGGCTTCGCGAATCGGTGCGGCTGCCGTGACGAGCACGGCCACAAGCAAAGTCGCCATCACCGCCGCGGCCAGCGGACGGACGGGCGAGGCGGGCTGCTCCTCGACGCCGGCCAGCCGGCGGATGCGGTCGAGCAGGCTGCCGCCGTTGGCGGCGAGCGCCAGGGCGTGGGCCTGGCGGCGTTCTTCGAGCGCAAGGAGCGCCTTGGCGTAGGAGAGCCGGGAGCCGGCGTGGCCGGCTTCGAGGACGCGGACGGCCAGATCGTCGGCGCAGTGCTCGCGCTCGGCGCGGACTGTGTCAGAGATCCACCAGGCGGCGGGATGGTGGAAGAAGAGGACGTCGATGCAGGCCTGGAGGAGGTTCATAAGGGCGTCCTGGCGGCGGACGTGGGCCAGTTCGTGGACGACCAGCGCGTCGAGCTCGTGGGCGGGAAGGCCGAGTAAGGCGGCGGCGGGCCAGAGGATCACGGGCTTGACCCAGCCGACGACGACGGGCGCCTCGACCGCCGCGGAGGCGAGGACGCGGACGGCCGCGTCGATGCCAAGCGCCCGCCGCCAGCGTTCCACGCTCGCTTGAAACCGCCCGTCGGCGAGCGGCTCCCCGCGGGCCACCATCCGGCGGGTGAGCCAGTAGCCGCAGGTCATGCGACCGGCGGCGAGGAGGGCGCCGGCGAGCCAGACGCCGGCGATCGCCGGCAGCCAGGGGCGGAGCTGGTCGAGCGCGGCGGTGGTGGCGGTGGCGGCGGCGGACACGGTGGCAAACGACTCGCGTGCCGCTGGCCGCGCGACGGCAGTCGCGAGGTGCGGCGGCAGGACGATCGTCGGAGCGTGTGCAGCGGATGCGGGGTCTGCGGCACCATCACGGGCGGATCGGGAGGCAGTCACAGAGGCGGCATCGCTCGCGGCCTCTACGGCGGCAGGATTCACGCCGGGGTCGACGATCGCGAACGTGGCCACGGCGGCAACCGGCAGCGCGACGAGGGCGGCGGTGGCGAGCAGATAGCGGGCGTTCGTCGCGGCCGACGAGCGGCGCGGGATGAGTCGCAGGGCGATGGCGAGCAGGGCCGCGATCGCGAGGCCTTGCCAGAGCGAGTGCAGGCAGGTCCAGCCGAGCCGGGCGGCCAGCGGCGAGGCGAGGAGGTCGGGGAGCCGATCAGGGAGCCATGCGGCGAATGGGGGCATGATAGAGAGCCCTTTGTGTGGGTTGTGCGTGCTTATGGGTCAACGGGAATCCGGGTTGCGCCGGAGAGATTGCCGATTGGCGTTACCGTTGCTGCCGCTGCTGGAAACCCTCGGGGATCACGAAGTCTTCGGTCGGGCTGCCGTCGGGCTCGGGGATGAGTTCCAGCGTTTCGATCAAAGGGATCTCGATGTCGTCCTTCTCGATCAGGGCCGAGAGGGTTTTGGGGGAGAGTTTCTTGAGGTTCGGGAGCGAGAGCGGGCCCTTGTGCGTGGCGAGGGCCTTGGCGATGGCGACGGAGTCGGGCGAGTCGAGGGTGGTCAGGTCGTTGATTTTGCCGAGAAGCATTAATGCGTAGAACCTGGCCGTCTTCGGACTTAGGGGATTCTTTTCGACAAAGTCCTTCCGAAAGCGTTTGCTAAGAAACAAAGGGCCTTCACACTCCCCAATCGCCTGAGTTGCCTCGTCAGAGAGAGTGGTCAGGCCGTTGAGGGCCAGGGCGCCCTTGTGCTGCGCCAGCGCCTTGGCCGCCTCGTCGGAGAGCGTGGTCAGGCCGTTGAGGGACAGGCGGCCCTTGTACTGCGCCAGCGCCTTGGCCGCCTCGTCGGAGAGCGTGGTCAGGCCGTCGAGGTACAGATAGCTGCCCTTGTGCTGCGCCAGCGCCTGGGCAGCCTCGTCGGAGAGCGTGGTCAGGCCGTTGAGGGACAGGTAGTGCTTGTGCTGCGCCAGCGCCTGGGCAGCCTCGTCGGAGAGCGCGGTCAGGCCGTTGAGGGCCAGATGCCAGCCATTGTGCTGCGACAGCGCCTTGGCCGCGTCGTCGGAGAGCGTGGTCAGGCCGTTGAGGGACAGGACTTCGCCCTTGTACTGCGCCAGCGCCGTGGCCGTCTCGGCGGAGAGCGTGGTCAGGCCGTTGAGGTACAGAGCTTCCTCGATCTGCGCCAGCGCCGTGGCCG
>BJHK01000043.1 GCA_014192425.1 Planctomycetia bacterium
CGGCGGCACCGTCCGCTCGACGCGGTCCTGCCTGCTGCAGGTCTGGGTGGCCAACGACGTCGACCACCGGCTGGAGACGACGAAGCTGGCGGCGATCATGCGGGTCGCCGCCCCGCTGCTGGAAAGCGACGACCTGCCGGTGGAGGTCGAGTACGAGGAGGGGGTGCTCTCCCAGTATCCGCTCGGCGGCATGGAGATCACGCCGTCGGGCCTGCTGTTTCACCTCGGCACCAAGCACACCGCCTGCCTGGCACCGGAAAAGTGCAAGGTCGGCGACACGGGCTGCTGCTGAGCCGACAGCCCAGCGGCAGCGGGAAAAGCACCGGCTGTTCGCCTGATGCACGGAAGCGAGACCCCATGGCCTACACGCTCGGCAATCTCGACGCCCTCGAGGCGGAGGCGATCCACGTCATCCGCGAGGTGGCCGTGGAGTTCGAGAACCCGGTGCTGCTGTACTCGATCGGCAAGGACTCGATGTGCATGCTGCACGTCGCCCGCAAGGCGTTCGCCCCCGCGCCGTTGCCCTTCCCCCTCCTGCACATCGACACGACGTGGAACTTCCGGGAGATGATCGCCTTCCGCGACCGGTACTGCGCCGAGCAACGGCTCCGGCTGCTGGTGCACGTCAACGAGAAGGCGATCGCAGCCGGGATGAACCCGTTCGACTTTCCCAGCAACGTCTACACGCCGACGATGAACACGCATCCGCTCATCGAGGCCCTCTCGCTGCGCCGCTTCGACGCCGCCCTCGGCGGCGGCCGGCGGGACGAGGAGAAGTCGCGGGCCAAGGAGCGGGTGTTCTCCTTTCGCGACGCCCACCACCAGTGGCATCCCAAGAACCAGCGGCCCGAACTCTGGAACCTGTACAACGCCCGCGTCCACCGCGGCGAGAGCATCCGCGTGTTCCCGCTCTCCAACTGGACCGAGTTCGACATCTGGCAGTACATCCACCGCGAGGAAATCCCGCCCGCTCGTGCCGCTGTACTTCGCGGCCGACCGGCCGGTCGTCGACCGCGACGGCCAGTGGATCATGGTCGATGACGACCGGTTCCGGCTCTTGCCCGGCGAGGTGCCGGTCGTGAAGCGCGTCCGCTTCCGCACGATGGGCGACTACCCACTGACTGCCGCCCACGAGTCGACGGCCACCACCGTGCCGGAGATCATCGCGGAGATGCTCCTCACCCGCACCAGCGAGCGGCAGGGCAGGCTCATCGACAAGGACGAGGCCGGATCGATGGAGAAGAAGAAACGCGAGGGCTACTTTTGAGGGAATCGGGGACGGGAGCGAATTTCCCGAACAATCCGCTCCCGTCCCCGATTCCCGCCAACTCAGTGCCGGACGTAATTCTCGCCGCGGACCACCTGCACGTCGGTCAGCCAGGCGATGCAGGCGTAGTGCTCGAAGTAGTCGTGCGAGACGTGCTTGAGGATCTTCTCCGCCACCTCCATCGGCACCACGAACTCCACCTTCTGGGTCTTGGCGCCCGACGTCACGATTACGTTGCGGGTGCTCCGCGAACCCTCGCCGGCGGTGTCGCTCATCGTGTAGCCGGTGGCGCCGAGCGCGAGACCCTCGCGGGCGATGTCGTCCATGATCACCGACTCGCCGACGATCGTCACGAGTTTCAGGGGATAGAGCTGCATGGCAGGTGGGCTCCTGGAGTGCGGGTAGACGTTCGGTCAGATCGTAGCCGATTGCGGGGAGCCGACGCTCACGTCGCCCCCAGCCACTTCGCCATCTCGTAGTAGATCGGGATGCCGAAGGCGATGTTGAAGGGGAACGTGATCGCCAGCGCCGCCGTGATCGAGAGCGTGGGATTCGCCTCCGGCAGCGTGAGCCGCACCGCCGGCGGCGCGGCGATGTACGAGGCACTCGAGACGATCGCCGCGAGCACCGTGCAGCCGCCGAGATTGAGCCCCGCCAGGTGCCCCAGCCACGCCCCGAGAAAGCCGTGGAAGAGTGCGATGCCGATGCCGTAGGCGACGAGAAACGGGCCCACCTTGACGAGGTCGCCGAGCCGCTCTCCGGCCACGAGGCCCATCTCCAGCAGGAAGATGCACAGGCAGCCGCGGAACAGCATCCCCTTGCTCTGGAAGAAGTCGTAGAACGGCTGAAATGACTGCTCGGTCATGAACATCGTGGAGATGAAGCCGATGACGAGAAGCCCAGCCATGAGCATGATCGACTGCCCGGTCATGACCTCGTACAGGGCTACCCAGAGCTTGCCCTCGCGGGCCTTGCCGCCGCCCCCCTTGGCGGCACGCTCGCGGGCCATGAGGGCCGCGCCCAGCACGAGCGCGATCGCGATCCCGGGGCACTCGAGGATCGTGACGAGCGTCGGCAGAAAGCTGTTGGCGGGGTGCTGCGTCTGCTCGACGAACGAGTTGGCGACGGCATAGGTGACCGCCGACGTGCTCCCGTAGTGGGCGGCGATGCCGGCCGAGTCGGCGATCGACAGCCGGCCCAGGTAGCGGAGCACGAGGAACGACGTGATCGGGGTCAGGCAGCCGAGAAACAGCGTCGCCAGCGCCGGCTTCCAGATCGTCGACACGCCGTGCATCTGGTACTCGTGGGCCAGCTCGTGCCCGCCGACGAAGCCGATCGACATGAGGAGGAAGATGGCGATCGACAGGTACAGCTCCTTGGGGATCTTGATGCCGCCGTGGATCCGCGTGCAGACGATGCCGAGCACGAAGCACAGCGGGATCGGTGTCAGCAGGTTGCGTTCGAGCGACTCGAGGATCCGGGCGATCTGCTCGCCCGACGCGATGGCCAGCAGGCCGGGGATGGCGGCAGCGGGGACGGAAGTCGGCATGGGTGCCTCACTTTCACGGGGACGCGGACGAGGTGACGGGGACGGGCTCGAGCAGCCGCTCGGCTGCCCGGTCGAGGACGCTCACGAGCGGGCCGGGCCAGAGCCCGAATCCGAAGAGTACGGCGAGCAGCAGAACGAACGCGAGCCGTTCACGGGGCAGGATCGCGTGCCGCGGGCCGTCGACCGCGGCCGGCCCGCCGAAGACCTCGAGCCAGGCCCGCATCACGGCGATCGCCGCCAGCACCGTGGCGGCGACGACGAGCAGGCCGCCGCCGAGCCGCTCGTCGAGCGCGCCCGACACGATCAGGTCGTCGGCGACGAAGGACAGCGTGCCGGGCACGCCGATCGCGGCGAGACCGAAGAGGAGGAAGAACGCGGCCAGGGCTGGCGCGTCCCAGAACCGGCCCTGGGGCCGGTCGAGCGGAATCGGTCCCGCGCGGCTTTCCAGTGCCCAGGTGACCAGACCGATGCCGGTCAGCGCCAGCCCGCTGGAAACCCAGACGCACAACGCCCCGGTGAGCTCCATGGGCAGCGTGCCGGCGAGGCCGGCCAACGTCAACGCCGACTGGCTCATGGCCAGCGTGCCGATGAAGCCGCGCAGGTCGCGCTGGACGACGGCCAGCGCCGCGCCGTAGACCGCCGTCGCCAATGCCAGGTTCGAAAGCACGACGAGCTCCGCGCCGACGCCGTGGGCATGGCCGACGAGGAGCCGGACCGCCGTGTAGGCCGCCATCTGGGGCATCGTCGCCGACAGGGCGGTCGACATCGGGGCCCCGGCGAAGAGCGCAGGGTACCACGAATGGAAGGGCACGATCCCCTTGCGAATCATCACGGCCGCGGTGACGAGCCAGGCGCCCGCCGTCCCGACCGCACCCCCGGCCCGCTCCCATGGCGGGTCGGCAACGAGCAGCGCCGTGCCGATGGCCATGCAGGCGACGGCCGCCCCCATGGCGATGGCGAACACCCGGCTCGCGCCGCGGCCCCCCGGCACCGAGCGGGTCGCATGCCAGGTCGGCAGCGCCGTCACGATCCACATCACGACAAGCGCGGCGGGATGCGCCGTGAGAAACAACGCCAGCGTGGCGGCACAGCCGAGGAGCTTGCGGGCGATCGACCTCGGGTCGATCGAGCGGCGCGGCCGGACGAGGATCACGGCCAGCGCGACGAGGGCCGCATAGGGGAGGAGCACCGCCGTCAGACCGTCGATGTGGACGAGCGAACCGCCGCCGAGCCGGTCGCCCCGGGCGATCGTGGCCCCGTCGCCAAGGTGCCAGAGTGCCGTCACGGCCAGGCTCGCAACCAGCGCCGCGCCCGCCGCGGCCGCCGCCAGCCGGCGGAGCAGCCGCTCCGGCACGCCGCTGACGGCGATACCCGCGGCAACCGCCGGAACCGCGACGGCGATGCCGGCGGCGCCGAGGACCCAGTCGGCCAGCCGTTCGGGCGGAGGCAGGGCGATCATCGTCGGCCTCCTCGCCGTTCGCCGGCCAGCCAGGCCGTCCAGCGCGTCTCGGCCGCGGCGGCCCGCTCGAGCAGCCGGCGCAGCGGACCGATCACCAGCCGATCGACCACCATCTCCTCGTAGCCCCGCTCCAGCGCGATGCGGTAGGCGGCCGCCCGGGCCCGCACCGGCAGCAGGTCCAGCGGCGACCAGCCGCCGAACTGCACGTGGCCGCCGAGCGCCGCCTCCAGTTCGTGCCGGTCATGGAGCGCCGACGGGGAGCGGAGGATCTGCAGGCTGCGGAGCACGGCGTGGCCGACGACATGCACCAGCGGCACCACCCGCCAGCCGAGACCGATCTCTACGAGGATCAGCGACGCCTGCGTCATCGACGCGTAGGCAAGCATGCTCTTGAGGTCCGTCTGCACCCGGCCGACGAGGCCGGCATGCAGCGCCGAGGCGAGGCCGATCACGACGAGACACGTGCGGGCGAGCGGGGATTCGTCGAGCAGCGGACCGCAGCGCAGCAGGACATAGGCTCCCGCATGTATCGACAGCGCGCCGTAGAAAATCGCGCTCGAGGGCGTGGGTCCCTCCATGGCCCGGGGGAGCCAGCCGGAAAACGGCACCTGGGCGGCCTTGCCCATGGCCGCGAACACGACGAGCAGGGAGACGATCGTGGCCGTGCCCGCAGGCACAAGGCTGGCGGCCTGCGGCCAGCCGGGCGTGAACAGGCGGTCGAAATCCCCGGATCCGACGGCGCGATGGATGACCACGCTGGCCGCGAGCAGGCCGACGTCGCAGACCCGGTAGGTGACGTAGGCACGCAGGGCGGCGCGAATCGCGTTGGTACGCTCCACGAAGAAGCCGATAAGCAGCGTCGACGACAGGCCGACGCACTCCCAGCCGGCGAACAGCACGTCGATGCTGTCGGCCAGCACCATCAGGTTCATCCCCGTGCCGAACACCGCGAGGAGCACGAAGAACCGGACGAACCCCGGCTCGCGGTGCATGTATTTCCCGGCGAACCGGTTCACCAGCCAGCACAGGCCGGTGGAGAAGCAGACGTAGGGGACGGACAGCGCGTCGGCGACGAGGTTCACCGTGGCCTCGTGATGGCCGACCGCGAACCACGTCCCGACATGGACGACGGCCGGCGCGAACCCGCGGGCCGCGAGCGTCACGAGCGTCGCCACGCCGGCGACGAACCCGACCGCGAAGCATGCGTCCACGAATCGGCGGACGACCGCTTCAGGAAGCGGCCGACCGACGAGCGCCGGTAGGCCGACGCCGACGACCGCCGCCGCCGGGGCGGCAAGCTGGAGCACCACGAGTGCCGAGTCGATGTCGGGAGTCATCGGCCGCGGCCTCCGCGTGGGGGCCGCGCCGAGCCCAGGGCCGCCAGCACACGAGCCGGCCGCAGGTGGTCGCGGTGCCCCGCGTACCAGAGGATCGACCGATCGACGACTGGCAGGTCATGCCGCTCGGGAACGTGGGGCACGAAGCCCGCATCCGTGAAGACGCCAAGCCGGCCCGTCTCCGGATCCCAGGAGACGAGCTGGATCCAGCGGTTCACGGCCAGCCGCTGCACCGCCGGCACGTCCGCGGCCGCCCTGAGGATGGTGGCCTCGGCGGCGTCGATGACCACGAGCAGCCGGACGGGCTCGTGGATCTCGACCATCTGCCAGGGGAGGCCGGTCCGCAGGTCGCTGGCATGGCCGTCCATGACCCCGAGCAGTCCGGTGATGTTGTGCGGCAGTTTCGTGCCGGCACCGTACCCGAGCCGATCGACGAGCGAGAAGTAGTATTCGAGATTGATGCCGGCGCCCACCGGGCCGACCGCGGCGAGCGTGCGGGCGAGAATTGCGCCGTCGGCATCGGCGGTCGGGTCGTAGGAGACGAGAAACGCCCGCCGATCGAGGAACAGGCCGCGGGTCAGCGCCCGGCGGCCGATGATGCAGACGGCATTGGTGGCATGACCGAGCTCTGGCCGCACCTGGGCGAGATCGACGCTCCGCCCCTCGACGTGTGCCCGTGCCTCGATGGCGGTCATGCCGGCCGGTGCCGTCTCGAACCGCCGGCAACGCTCATGCGCGTCGGCCATCGCCACGCGCTCCGCACAGTCCCGCATCCGGGCCACGTCAGCGGTATGCCCGGGCGGAACGAGGTCCAGATCGTGCCACGTCAGGGAACTGGCACACGTGTCGAGCATCCCCCCGACGAACCAGGTCTCGGCCGGTATCGAGATGCCCGCGGCGGCGAGTCGCTGCCGGACGCGCGGGTCATTGGCCATCATCGCGAAGGCCCGCGCATTGGGGCCGCCACGCCCTCCGCCGCAGGCACCGCAGTCGTAGGCACTCTCGTGCGGATTGTTGCGACTCGACGACCCATGGCCGACGACGGCGACAAGCCTGGCGAAGCCCGTCGTGAGGCCGATGTCCTCGAGCACGCGACGGACCGCCGCCACCATCTCATCCACATCGAAGCCGGCTGCGGCGCCGGCGCCGCGCTCCGGGCCCGCGCGGCGTTCCAGCGCCAGCCGCGTGCGGATCCGGCCACGCGACAGCTCGCTCGCCGTACGCCCGATCCAGGCGGCGTGCCGCGGAAAGGCGACACGGGCCACCAGCGGGACGGCGGCCAGCGCCCCGACCAGCGGCGTGAACAGCCCGCCCCGCACGAGCGTCCGGCTGCCCGCCGTGAGGCCATTCGACAACTGGCCAAAACGCCGGCGCAGTGCCTGGCGAACCGCCTGGAAACCAGCCGCCTCCTCCAGCGGCAGTTCAAGCACCGTGTGCCGGGGCCGCATCACGATCGGGCACAGCGGCGTCGCGTGCCAATCGTCGAGCCCCTGGTAGTACATGGGCACGCCGAAGAATCCAGCCGTGCCAAACGTCTCGTGCTCCGCGCCGAGTTCCTCGACGTGACGTCGAAACGATTCGCACCGCTCGTCGATGCACAGCACCCATTGCACTGCGGGCCTCGCGGTCGCACCGGCCTGCACCGGCCGCGCAATCGCGTCGTGCGCGGCGAGCGCGTCGAGCATCTCGATGCGGTGACGACGCTCGTAGTCGAGGTGGAAGAGCCGGCGGCGTGCGATCGAATCGAACGACCCGATCGCAGCCTCGAGGCGGCGGATCTCGTCCTCGTCGAGGCTGCGGATCGCGCCGGCCGACAGTCCGACGAGCTGCGCCACCTGGTGGAGGCGGAACGCCCGCACGAGAGCGCCCTGGTCGCGACGCTGCGGATGGCGCTCGCGAAGTTCATCGCGGAAACCCTGCAGACCCGCCCCGGTGCCGTTTTCGCGATAGCCCATCCGCCGCGCACACCATTCGGTCGCGACCCGGTCGCAGACAAGGCGCAGGGCGAGGAAGTCGAGCAGTCGCGCTGGCACGGCCTCGACCGGGGCCCGGTCGGGCCGCTCCTCGAACTGCCGGATCATGCCGGCCCAGCCCCTGAGCGAAAGCAGCGACTGCGTCACGAAGGCGGGCCATTCGCTCCGGGGAATGCCCAGACTCTCGAGCTCCCGCTCGACGCATTCCTCCGCGGCCAGCCCCCTGACGTGCAGCAGGGCGTCCGGCAGCCGAGCGCTCCACGCCGCCGTCGGTCCGAGGCGGCCGGAATAGAGCCGTGCCACGGCCTCGAGGATGCCCAGTTCACGGCCAGGCATCGCCCATGTGGCAACGCCCTGGTCGAGGAACGCGGCGCAAAGCCGGATGAGCAGGGGATGGACGAGCGCGTCGGTGTCGAGCGTTGGCTCGATTGCGAGGATCAGGTCACGCAGACGCACCGGCAGCCGCACGAGTCCTCTGCCGGGACGGGCCATGGCCGCCGCCTCGACGCAGGCATGCCACAGGTCGGCACACACGCGGCGGTCCTTGTCGGGTCCGGCAACGTCGCCGGACATGCTGCCGCCTCCGGACAGCAGTCGGCGCCGCATCTCGGGAGACAGGTCGGGTCGCAGTCGTTCGATCAAGCTGCTCTCGGTAAGCGTCCAGCGGACGGAATCGTCGGTCTCCTCGCGGACGGCATGCAGGAGCAGCGCCCGATGCAGATCGACGAGTGGCACGCGGCCGGCCGCCAGCGCCGGTACCGGTACGCCGGCATTGCGAACCGCAAGTTCCGCATCGATATCGGCCATGCGGATGCGGCCACGGGCCAGTTCCTCGCGGTATCGTGTCTCTGTCAGGAACGGCTCGGTGCCGAGCAGCCGCGCGGCCTCGACCACGGCCTCCTCGAATGGCCGATCCTCGAACGCATGCAGGGTATTGTGGTGTATGAACACCGCGATCGGCCCCTGCGCGGGCAGGAAGCGGGCGGCGTCGGCCACGAGCCGGGCGATCTCGCTGCGGGTGTCCGCTGAGGGGTGCATAGCGTGAGCTGGGCGCAGGCTGGGCGGGGAGGGATGGAGGGACCAGGCGGGACGCCGACGCGCGGCCAGCCGCCGGCGGCCGGAGCAACGCCCCGGCCGGCGCGCAGCGCCGCCGTCAGCTGCGGGCTGGCGGACCGCGGATGATTGCCGCGGTCGGGCAGCCACCGCGGACGTCGCTGCCGGCGGGAACGTGGA
>BJHK01000044.1 GCA_014192425.1 Planctomycetia bacterium
CCTCCGCGCCGACAGCAGAAAAATGCCACTCCAGGGGGAGGGCAGCCGTTCCGGGAGCAACTGATCGGGTGCCGGAAAACGCGGCACCAGCCTCACCAGCCGCCCATCGGCTCAAATGCCTATCGACATGGTTGCGGAAGTGCCATTGGCCGGACTATCCATTCAACAGGCTTTTCGCATGATTATCCGGGCGACGGCACAAACCGCCACGATGAGTGAAAAAGGCAGTCACAGTCCTGGCGTTATCCCCGCCGCATCCATGACCACCATGCCGCGAAGCCGGCGGCGAAGCCGAGGGCGAGGTAGGCCGCGCAGAGAGCGGCCCAGGGGATCGCGGCCACCATCTCCGCGGCGGGCGCCTGGTTTGGCAGCGGCCTCCAGAAGACGAGCGGCCCGCAGGCAAGCGCGATGGCGGCGACCGGCACAGCCGCGCCAGCGATCATCGCCGCCGTGGGTGTGGCCCGCCAGTGCCGCAGGCCCCACGTGACCAAGCCGCAGAGGCAGACGACGATCGCTAAGCTGTAGGCCGCGAGTTGCCACGGCCAGGCCGCCCGGAGCAGGTCCGGCTCGAAGAGCAGGAGCACCACGGCGGCCGCCGCGGCGAGAGAGCCCCAGACGATCAGCACCTGCAGGGCGATCGTCGCGGCGATCCCGCCGATGATCCGCCGCCGCGAAACCGGCCACAGCGCGAGGCGGTCGGCGCACAGGCTCCATTGCACGACCTGGTTCGTCGCGCCCATCGGCGGCAGGATCACCGTCAGCATGCAGAAGACCATCGCGAATGGCGCCGACGCGAGCAGGCGTCCGGCCGAGGGAAGAAGATCGCAGCCCCAGAGCACGAGCGACGCCAGGCCCGCCACGCCGGCCACGGCACCCGCCAGCGTCAACCACCAGGGGCTGCACAGCGTCGCCGCGCGCAAGCGGACGAGCAGCGCGGCCGTGCCGTTTCCAGGGGGAAACCGCCGTGCAATCCGCAAGCCACCGTCGGCAGACCGCGACCGGAAGGCGTCGCCCCAGGACCAGCCGTCCCTCTTTCCCGACAGCCACCGGCGTGCCTGTTCAAAATCCTCCTCCGTCCAGGATCGCAGATACCACTCCAGCCCGGCGATCGCGAGCAGCGCGGCGCCTGCCCGCAGGAGCGTGGCGAACACGCCCCGGTCCAGCCAGAGGAGACACAGTTGGATCGCGAGCAGCGCACCCACTCCGGCGGCGCGCCCGAAGCGGCGGAGAACGACCAGCGGCCCGATCGCCAGATAGCAGCACCAGACGGCGGCGATTGCCCACGCCCTGGCCAGGTGTACGACGGCGGCTACCCGGGAATCCGCGCCCAGGCACACAAGCCCGCTGCCGAGGACCAGCGGTGCCAGTACGAGCAGCCGGCCGGCCGCCACGTGGACGTGGCGGTAGCGCGGAATCAGTCGCGCACGCGGCTCCTCCAGCCGCACCAGCACCGCCGAGCAGACGATCAGGATGCCGTAGCCGTTGGCCCAGCCGACGACGGAGGCGAGCCACTCGGCCGGGCAGCCCGCCGCCCAGGCGGCGAGCGGCAGCGCCGCCACGATCCCGTAGAACAGCCCGACCCACCACGGCCGCAGCAGGCCGCGGGCCGCCCGGCAGACGTCAGCCCGCATGATGCAGCTCCAAAAAGATGTCTTCGAGGCTCTTTTCGCCCCGGTCCTTGAGCGCGTCGAGGCTGCCGGCGTAGGTGATCCGGCCGTCCTGGAGTACCGCCACGCTGTCGGCGACCCGCTCGAGATCCGAGGTGATGTGCGTGGAGAAGAGCACGGTCCGGTCGCCCGCCAGCGCGATCCCGAGCACGGCCTTGAGGAACTCGCGGCGGGCCACGGGATCGAGGGTCGAGGCCGGCTCGTCCAGCACCAGGAGGTCCGGCTCGTGGCCGAGGGCCAGGAAGATGTTGAGCTGCTGGGCCTGCCCGGGGGAGAGCGTGCCGACCTTGGCATCCCGCGGCACGCCCCATTCGCCGATCAGCCGGTCGATCAGCCCCTGGTTCCAGCGCGGATAAAAGCCGCCGATGAAGGCGATCAGCTCCCGCACCCGCATCCAGGTGAAGACGGACGGCGCCTGCGGCACGTAGCCGATCCGCTCCTTGGTGGCGTCGGCCAGGGCGATGGCGGGCTCGCCGAACACCGTGGCGGACCCCGACTGCGGCGCGAGGATGCCCAGCGCACACTTCAGCAGTGTGCTCTTGCCGGCGCCGTTGCGGCCGAGGAGCCCCATGACCGTGCCCCGCGGCACGGCGAGATCGACGCCGGTCAGCACCGGCTCCGCATAGCCGCGGACGAGGCTTCGCAGTTCGAGGACGGTGTCAGGCATGACGCTTCTCCTTCAGGCGGGCGGTCAGTTCGGCCAGGACCTTGTCGGCCGGCAGGTTCAGGTGGAAGGCTTCGGTCGCGACCTGCTCGAGGAGGGGGGCGATCGCGGCCAGCCGCTCCTTGAGCGGCCCGCCGCCCGCCGGCTCCCTGACCCGCATGCCCTGGCCGCGGACCAGCTCGACCAGGCCTTCCCGCTCGAGCAGCGAATAGGCCTTGGAGACGGTCATCGGATTGACCTGGAGCTGTTCCGCGACCGTGCGGACCGAGGGCAGCATCTGGCCCGGCCGGACCGTGCCGCCGGCCATCTGCGACCGCAGCTGGTCCATGAGCTGCCGGTAGATGGGCACGCCCGACGAGGGAAAGATCCAGAAGGCGGCTGGGCACATGCGTCGTCCATTTGCCAGGTGTATTAGCACTATAAGACACTAATACGCAAGTGTCAAGCCGGGCTCCGCCCGCCGGCGACGTGCCCGTCGTTCCGGCCCGGATCCGGGGAAACCGGCGACCTACCGGGGCTGAAGAAAACGGCTCCTGGCATCTTTTCCGCACCCGGCCGTTGTGCGGAGCGTATTCTGCAGGCATGTGGTTGTTGGCTTCACATCGTGAACGACGGCGGCGTGACGACGCGGTGCTTGCTGAACGCACCCGCGGCCTGCTCCGCGAGTCCCTGTCGCGGCACGTACCAGGCACGGCGGTATGGGTCTATGGGTCGCTCGTCAAGCCGGGCCGCTTTCACGAGTGGTCCGACGTCGATGTCGCCCTCGAATCGCTGCCCGCCGGCATGACTCTCGAATACCTGCAGAGCCTGCTCTCCGCGGACGTGGGCCGCGAGGCAGACGTCTGTCTCATCGACCGCACTCGCTTGAAGCCCGTGATCGAAGGGAGCGGCGAACGGTGGATCGCATAGCACTGCAGATTCTGGAGGACGGCTGGGAGCAGGATGGCCGGGCCATGTGCCGTGCAGTCGCCACGCTCCGGCACCGTCTTGCCGAATCGACCGACGGCCGCTGGGCCGCCGCCGCCCAGCCTTGCCACAAGCCAGCCCCCGCGACCGCGGCCACCGCCCCCACCACCGCAAGCACCGCCGCCACCCGCCAAAACTCGATAAGCCAGCCCAGGCAGGCGAGCACCACCACGCTCTGGCAGATTATGAGCGCCGACAGCGGCATCGCCGCCGCCCACGCCGCCGGCATCCGCAGCGCCCGCGCGAGCAGCCAACCGGGGAGAAAGAGGCCAACAAGAGAGAGGACAAGCATGGCGATACCCTCGCTCACCGAGGCTGAACGGGCTGCGGAACCGCAATCATCCGCACCCCTTCATCGGGCGGCCAATCCTTCGCCCAAACGAGCGGTTTCCAATGAGTCTGCTCCCGATAAAGCGGGTACCTGCTGAGAAAACATCGAAAGTTGATAAACCGCGGACTGATCATGGCCAGATGGATTGCGTCCCGCCCAAGCAGTTCACCACTCAGACTGGCGGGCATTGAGCCGTCGTAAAGAAAATCAACTGCAGGACTCCACACCATCGTGGCCTGAAAGCGACTCGCGCGACGATGGAGGATGATCGGCAGGTACAGGTTATCCGTCAGGATCCTGCAGGACGGAAGGGGACTCGCCTCGAGGCGTTCGGCAATCTCGATGAGGTCCGCCGATCCCGCTAAGGGATCTGGTTGCGTACTGAGCAACGGGATTTGCCAAAAAAGTTGCCACTGCCTTTCGGAGATGATTCGTGACACGTCGAACGGGTGCATGGCAGCTGCGATGAATCCGGGCACGCATGCGGCCACAAACGCGCAACGCATCCATGGTGCCCAGCCGGCCTCTGAACGACCTATCGCTGCGATTCGCGCGGCTCCACCCCCAGCGGCAACGGCAAGAACCGTAAACGCTGGGGCGAGCACGCGTAAGCTGTATACAACTCCGCCCGCGGTGTAGCAAACCGAGGCGGCCCAAAGTACCACGCACAGCAGCGATCCTGCGACGAGCGCCCGGTTGTGCGGCCCGCCGCGCACGCATTGCAAGGCTGCAAGTGCAACCAGGGGCCCTGCACCAGCCGACAACGCCCATGCCACTTCCCGCCACTGCTGGGCTGACATGGCTAAAAGCGATAGCTCGTTTCTGTAACACGCCAGAATCTCGGCATGGACAGCGTTTGCCGCCAGACCGAATACCGTTGGAATCGAGTAGACAGGGTTGCCAGTGAGTGCCCACGATCTGATGAACCAGGCGGCCGCGGGCAGCGCACCAAAGAAGAACCACGGCAGCAGTCGGCGTCCGGACGCTTTCGACACAAGACTCACGGCGCCTATGAGGATAAGGGCAGGGCCATATTCGCGGGACAGTGCGCCCACCCCGGCGAACAACCCGGCCGCAAAGGCTGTACCTCGGCCGTCGTACCGACGAAGTGCAGCAAACGTCGCGGCCAACTGGCCCGCCACCGCTATCGCGGTGTAACCGGTCTCTTGCCCGATAGCCACACCAGTAATCAACAGCGGCGTACCTGCCAGCAGGGCGACACCCGGCAAACCACTGTTGGCGTCCCGCTCCCGAATCGCGGCAGCAACGAGGCCAAAAAGGCTTATCAGTTGGGCGACGACGGCGATCGCCGTTATTGGCGGGTAAGGGTGCCCGAAGCCAGCGTACAGCCACCAGTACACGGCAGCTACCAACGGGGGCACTCCATCGGGATAGTAGTAGATCGCAAAATCCTCGGCAGACCTTGGCGGATAAAAGTTGAGCGTTTGCTGGGATAACAAGAGGCGTGCCAGCCACTCCCAGCGAAAGAGGGTATCGAAGCTGCTCAGCGGTTCGCGAGCAGTTCGCCAAGCAAAGATGACTACGACCGCTGCGATCAACGCCAAGAGGAGCATTTCTACCCTGCTCCATTTTCCGACCCATTCTCGCAGTGACATGCGGCCAGCCCGGGTCGTTACGGGCCATGACGCCACTGCCACCACCCCCACCACGGCAAGCAGCACCGCCACCCGCCAAAACTCGATAAGCCAGCCCAGGCAGGCGAGCACCACCACGCTCTGGCAGATTATGAGCGCCGACAGCGGCATCGCCGCCGCCCACGCCGCCGGCATCCGCAGCGACCGCGCAACCAGCCAGCCGGGGAGGAAGAGACCAAGGAGTGAGAGGATCAGCTGCAGAAGTGACACCATCAACGGCTGCCTGTACAGGAATTCGAACGCCGAGACTGTATCATCCCACAAAACCACTTACGTCTGAAGTCTCCGCTCATGCGACTCACACATTCCAGACAAATCCGCTTCTTGCCATTTTTTGGAGCCGCATCAGGTCCGCCGACCGCATGCCGATCAGTCGCGGCATCGCGCCGCCTGCCGACATTCCCGATAGCGAGGGCGGTGACGGCGGACCTGAGCTTGTTCGGCCTGCGGCCGTCGCCGCTCTCACGAGAATCTTCATTGAGGAGATCGAGCGGCTGCTGGGCGCTGCCGCAGGCGTGACGAGTGACGCCTGCGCCCCCGCAGCCGCTCGCCCACGGCTCGGCGCCGTCTCCTTCCTGCACCGCTTCGGCTCGGCGCTCAACCACCACGTGCACCTGCACGTGTGCGCAACCGAAGGCGTCTTCGTGCCGGCTGCTGACGGAGCAGGGTGCGACGCCTCACCGGCGTTCCTGCCCACCCGCCCGATCAACCAGGCCGATCTGGCCGCGCTCACCGAGCGGGTCCGCCGCCGCGTGATCCGGTGGTTCCGCATACAGCGGCTGCTCGACGCGGCGGGCTCGCACGACACCTCGCGGATTGCGTGGGCGAAACTCATGGCCCGGGTGGGCGAGGAGTTTCCGCTTGAGTGTCCAGCGTGTGGTGGCGACATCCGGCTGATTGCGTTCATCACGGAGCCGGGGCCCATCCGGCAGATTCTGACACACCTCGGCGAGCCGCTGGAGCCACCACCCGTCTCGCCGGCCCGGGGCCCGCCCACCGACTGGGGCGAGCTCGTGCAGGCCCATGACGACCGGACGATCTCTCAGACCTCGCCTGAGGAACTACCCGCAATCGACATCCACAGCCTCTGACGGGATCCCACGCCACGGTGCGGACGGCCCGCGAGAAGAGCGGTTTCAAGGCCGGTCTGCGCCAACGAGAAAAATCCGGCCTTGAGTACGGATAGGGAGCTCACAGGCACCTCCACAATCGGGCCGTATCCAGCCCGACCGGTCCCGGATCTTGCTCCTCATGATCCGCCCCGCCAGGCCGACGCTTGCCGATGAGCCATTGGCCGACCTATCCTCCCGCAGGCTTCGTTTGGTCATCCGCGACGCACGAGGACGAACGAGCCGCGGCACTAGAATCATACATCACGGTGCCCGGGGGCCGCCATTCGGCGCCGGGCGCATGAACCGGCTTTTTTCGCCGGTTTGTGCGGGCCGCACGTTGCCGCGACGGTTCCCTTGGCATAGGGTAACGGCTCGCTTCCCCGGAGGACGGCTGATGGTCGCAGCGCGGCGTTTCCTTCCGCTTCTGGTCGCGGTGGTGTGGGCCGCGTTCTCCGGTCCACTGCCCGCCGACGAGCCGGCGGCCGCCGAACAACGGTACGACGTGGTCGTGTACGGCGGGTCGGCGGCCGGCATCGCCGCCGCGGTGCAGGTCCATCGGCAGGGGGGCAGCGTGGTCGTGATCGAGCCCGGGGACCGGATCGGCGGGCTCACCACCGGTGGCCTGGGGCAGACCGACATCGGCAACAAACGGGCGATCGGTGGTCTTGCCCGCGAGTTCTACCGGCGCGTGCGGCGTCATTACGACGACCCCGCCAACTGGAAGTGGCAGAGCCGAGAGTCGTACAAGGACGGCGGGCAGTCACGGACCGAGGACGGCGAGTCGGCGATGTGGACGTTCGAGCCGTCGGCGGCGCTCGCCATCATGGAGGGTCTCGTCCGCGAGCATGACGTGCCGGTGGTGTTCCGCGAGCGGCTCGACCGCACGGGGGGCGGCCCCGGCAAGGTGGTCCGCGGCGTCGACAAACAGGCGGGCCGGATCGTGGCGATCCGCACCGAGTCGGGCCGGACCTTCCACGGCAGGGTGTTCATCGACGCGACCTACGAGGGCGACCTGATGGCCGGAGCCGGTGTCGGCTACACGGTCGGCCGCGAGGCGGCTGCCGCGTACGGCGAAACGCTCAACGGTGTGCAGGCGGGCCTCGCGGTGCACCATCAGCTGGCCCGCGGCGTCGATCCCTACGTGATTCCGGGCGACCCGGCGAGTGGCCTCCTGCCGGGCATCGAGCCGGGCGGGGCGGGCAGGGACGGATCCGGCGACCAGCGGGTGCAGGCGTACTGCTTCCGCATGTGCCTCACCGATCATCCCGAGAACCGGATACCGTTCGCCAAGCCCGCCGACTACGACCCGCTGCGGTATGAGCTGCTGCTGCGCAACTTCGCGGCCGGCGCCAGCGGGGTGCCGTGGATGAATTCGGCGATGCCCAACCGCAAGACCGACACCAACAACCGCACCGGCGTGTCCACCGACCTGATCGGCGGCAGCCACGCCTGGCCGGAAGCCGACTACGCCGAGCGCGAGCGGCTGATCGCCAGCCACCGCTCCTGGCAGCAGGGCCTGATGTGGACGCTCGCCAACCACGAACGCGTGCCGGAGGAGATCCGCCGAGAGGTGTCCCGCTGGGGGACGTGCCGGGACGAGTTCGTCGCGGGCCGCGGCTGGCAGGAGCAGCTCTACGTCCGCGAGGCGCGGCGGCTGGTGGGCGAGACGGTGATGACGCAGCACCACTGCCAGGGCAGCGAGGTCGCCCGTCGGTCCGTCGGCATGGCGGCCTACACGATGGACTCGCACCACGTCCGCCGGTTCGTCGATGCCGCCGGCCAGGTGCGGAACGAGGGGGACGTGCAGGTGGGCGGCTTCGGGCCTTATCCGATCGACCTCGGGGCGATCGTTCCACGCCGGGCCGAGTGCGAGAACCTCGTCGTGCCGGTGTGCGTCAGCGCCACGCACATCGCCTACGGTTCGATCCGCATGGAGCCGGTATTCATGGTGCTCGGCCAGTCGGCGGCGAGCCTGGCCATGGAGGCGGTCCGGGGCGGGGTGGCCGTCCAGGAGGTCGATTATCAGGTCCTGCGCAAGCGGCTGGCGGACGACGGCCAGGTGCTCGGTCCGTGAGGCCGGACCCGATCGTTGCGCGACGGATGCCGCGATACGCCGGCCTGCCCGCGGTCAGATGTAATACATCGGGTCCATCCGGGATCTTCATGGGTAGAGCCGTAAACCACCGCAGTAGAAGTAGATCACGTCCTTGAAGTTGCCGACGTTCCGGTAGCCCCCTGCCCGACGCTTGATGGCCATGATCTTGCTATTGAG
>BJHK01000045.1 GCA_014192425.1 Planctomycetia bacterium
TCCACGTTCCCGCCGGCAGCGACGTCCGCGGTGGCTGCCCGACCGCGGCAATCATCCGCGGTCCGCCAGCCCGCAGCTGACGGCGGCGCTGCGCGCCGGCCGGGGCGTTGCTCCGGCCGCCGGCGGCCGGCCGCGCGTCGGCGTCCCGCCTGGTCCCTCCATCCTTCCCTGCCCAGCCTGCGCCCAGCTCACGCTATGCACCCCTCAGCGGACACCCGCAGCGAGATCGCCCGGCTCGTGGCCGACGCCGCCCGCTTCCTGCCCGCGCAGGGGCCGATCGACGCCTTCGTCGCCCAGAACACGCTCCACGGGTTCGAGGAGCTCCCCTTCGAGGAGGCGGTGCTGCGTGCCGCCGCGCTCTACGATGCGGAACCGTTCCTCTCCGAGTGCCGCTATCGAGACGAACTGGCCCGGGGCCGCATTCGCATCGCCGACATCGAAGCGGCGCTCGCCGCCGACCTCGGCGACCGCTGTCAGGCGCCGCTGGCCGGCGGCTGCATCAGTCTCTGGCAACTGCGTCGGGCGTTGATGCTGCATGCGGTGCGACTGGAGAGCGATGCAGCCGTCCGCTGGACCCTCACCGAGAGCGATGCGATCGAACGGCTGCGGTCGGACCTCGACGCGGTCGCGCGGATGCGGCTGCTGGGCCCCGAGCATCCCCCTGGGAACGCTCCCGGCACGGCAGCCGAGCGGCGTGTGTCCACCGATCTCTGGCATGCCTGCGTCGAGGCGGCATCGCGGTCGAGGCCGTTCGTGGCCCACGTGCAGCCCCCCGTGCGCCACCGCGACCTGCTCCTCGCCGTCGATCCCACCCTCGACGTCGATGCCCTCGTGCACCCGCTTCTCATCCGGCTCACGGCGGCCTACCTCGACCAGGGAGTCGCTTCATGGCCGATGCCGGGACGCGACCGCGGGCTGCTGGCCGCGGTCGCCGAACTGCTCGGCGCGGGGGGGCCGCTTGGCGAGTCCTGGACCAGAGACCTGCCGACGCGGATGCGACGGCTCGCCGCCGCCGGCGGCACGGGCTTGCCCGACGAGTCGTTGGCCCACGACGTCATCGCCTCCGAACTCGGTGGCCTGGGGATCCCGCGGTCGTCATGGCCCGACCACGTGGCCCGGACGCTGGTGGCGCTGCGCGGCTGGGCGGGCATGGTGCGGCAGTTGGAAGTGCGGCCCGACCGGGCACCGGTCACGCGGCTGCCGGTGCGGCTCGCCGATTTTCTCGCCCTCCGGCTCATGCTCGACCGGGCCGCGACCGAGTGGGCGTTGCGGCGGGTCGGGGGGCGCGCGGCGCGCACCGGGGTGAACCTCGGCGCCGCGTGGACGGAACTCCGCGACCGATTCCCGCCCCGGCGCGGCCCCGGCAGCCTGGCCCGCGCCTTCCTGCTGCACCAAGTGGCGCAACTCGTCGGCATCACCGCCGCCGATGTCCGTGGTCTCGACGAGACCGAACTCGTCGATCTCGAGCGGTCGATCGCCACGTTCGACGCCGTGGCCCGCCGCCGACTCTTCCATCGTGCCTACGAGAACCGGCACGCGATCGAGGTGCTCGACGCGGTCGCCAGCCACGCCGCGGTGCCAGCGCCGCCGTCCGGCCCGGCCCGCGTGCAGGTCGTCACGTGCATCGACGAGCGCTGCGAATCGTTTCGTCGCTACCTCGAGGAGCACGACCCTGCCGTGGTCACCTACGGTGCCGCGGGCTTCTTCTCCGTGCCGATGTACTACCGGGGAATCGACGACTGGCACACGATCCCCCTCTGCCCGATCGTCGTCCGCCCCGCGCACACCGTGACCGAGGTGCCCGAGCAGGAGACGGCGGCGCTCAACCGCCGCCGGCAATCGCTGCGCCGGCTCCTGGCCCGGCTGCGTGGCGGGGCCGAGAGTGGCAGCCGCACGGTCATCCGCGGCGGGCTTGTGACTGCGATCGGCGGCGCAGTCGCGGCCGTTCCACTCGTGGCCCGAGTGGCGTTTCCACGGCTCTCGGCCCTGGTGGCGACGCGGGCCGGCGATCTGGGACGGCAGCGGATCCGCACCCGGCTCGAACTGCGGCGGGCCGCCGACGCGCCGCTCTCGGACGGCACCAGGGCCGGCTTCGACGTCGAGGAGATGGCGGCCATCGTCCGCCGCCTGCTCAAGGACATCGGCCTGACGAGCGGCTTCGCGCCGCTGATCGCCATCGTCGGGCACGGCTCGACGAGCCTCAACAACCCGCACGAGAGTGCCTACGATTGCGGCGCCTGCGGCGGCGGCCGGGGCGGCCCCAACGCCCGGGCGTTCGCCGCCATGGCCGACGATCCTGCCGTCCGCCAACGGCTCGCCGCGACCGGTCTGGAGATCCCGTCCACCACCCTGTTCGTCGCCGGCATGCTCGACACCTGCACGAGCGGCGTGCGCTGGTATGACATCGATCGGGTGCCGTCGAGTCACGCCGCGGCCTGGGCCCGACTGCGCGACGACTGTGCCCGCGCCGGCGCGCTCGACGCGCAGGAGCGGTGCCGCCGATTCGAATCGGTGCCGCTCGACGTGTCACCCGCGGAAGCCCTGCGCAGGGTCGAGGGGCGGGCCGCGGACCTGGCACAGGTGCGGCCTGAATACGGGCACGCCAGCAACGCCGTCTGCATCGTGGGCCGGCGGGTGCTGACACGGGGCCTGTACCTCGACCGGCGGGCATTCCTCGTCTCCTACGATCCCGCCGCCGACGCCGACGGTGCGGTCCTCGAACGCACGCTGGCGGCGGTCGGCCCGGTCTGCGGCGGCATCAACCTCGCCTACCTGTTCTCGCGGATCGATCCGCTGGCCTACGGCGCCGGCACGAAGCTGCCCCACAACATCACGGGGCTGATCGGCGTCATGGACGGCCATGCCAGCGACCTGCGCACGGGGCTGCCGCTGCAGGGCGTGGAGATCCACGAGCCGGTGCGGCTGCTGCTCGTGATCGACGCGCCGCCGGACCGGATCCGCGCCGTGCTCGATCGGCTGCCGGGGGTGAAGCAGCTCGTGGAGAACGAGTGGATCCGGACCGTGGCCCGCGATCCCGCCAGTGGCGCGCTCATGGTGCACCAACTGACCGCGGCGGGTTCCCGGTTCGTGGACTACGTCCCGGAAAACCGGATTCTGCCGACGGCCCCGGACTCGACGGCCTGGTATCGCGGCCGGCGCGACAACGTCGCCCCGGCCCGGATCCTTCGTGCCGCGGCCCCCGGGGAGGTCGCACCATGACCGGCGTCGAAGCCTCCTTCATCCACGACGCGGTCGCCGTCCTCGTCTCCTGGCAGCTCGTCGCGCCCGCCGCGACGCTCGCGCTGATCGGCCTGCCGGCCCTGCTCGGCCGGCCGGCGTCCGAGCGGACCACGACCCGGCTCGTCGGCGCCGGCTTCACGACGAGTTTTCTGGCGGCGCTGGCGACGCTCGCCGTGCTCGTGGGCCGTGACTTCGCGCCGGAGGTCGTCCATCTCGGCACGCTGTTCGAGGCCGGCCACCATGCCGCCACGATCGAGCTCGTCGCCGACGCCCTGTCGGTGCCCTACGTCTGCTTCTCGACGGGTCTGTGCGCGCTTGTCAACGCCTTCGCCGGAAAGTACCTGCACCGCGAACCCGGCTTCACCCGGTTCTTCGTCCTGCTGGCGCTGTTCGG
Source organism: Planctomycetia bacterium (assembly GCA_014192425.1). NCBI lineage: Bacteria > Pseudomonadati > Planctomycetota > Planctomycetia > Planctomycetia bacterium. The sequence goes on from BJHK01000045.1 coordinate 3,635, forward strand.
CACGGGAATGAACCTGATGGTGCTGGCCGGCAGCATCGACGTGCTGTTCGCGGGCTGGGAGTTCCTCGGCATCTCGTCGGCGCTCCTCATCGGCTTCTTCCACGAGCGGCGCAACGCCGTCGAGGCCGCCATGCGGGCGTTCACGACCTACCGCGTCTGCGACGTCGGTCTGCTCGCCGCCGGGGTCGTCATGCACCAGGCTGTCGGGAGCGGTGACTTCGGCCTGCTGTTCACCGGCCGCTGGCCCGACGCGACCTGCGGCGTCCCCGCCACGACCGCCCTGCTCCTCGCCCTGCTCCTCGTTTTCGCGGCGCTCGGCAAGTCGGCGCAGGTGCCGTTCACCGGCTGGCTGCCCCGGGCGATGGAAGGCCCGACGCCATCGAGCGCGATCTTCTACGGCGCGCTGTCGATCCATGCGGGGGCCTACCTGCTGCTGCGCTGCGGTGCCGTGCTCGATGCGGCTCCCGGCGCCGCCTGGCTGCTGGTAATCATCGGCGTCGCCACGGCGCTCCACGGGGCGGTCGTGGGGAGCGTCCAGACCGACCTCAAGGGAATGCTCGCCTACGCGTCGATGACGCAGGCGGGCATCATCCTCGCCGAGATCGGCTGCGGTCTCCGCGTGGTGCCGCTGGTGCACGTCGTCAGCCACGCGGTGCTGCGCAGTCTGCAGATCCTCCGGTCGCCGTCGGCGATGCATGATCGGCACGAGCTGGCGGCGGCCCTCGGCGGGCCGCCCGGTCCGGCCGCCTGGTCGATGCTCGCTTTCCTGCCGGCGGCGCTGACGCGGCGGCTGTTTCGCGTGGCGCTCGATCGCGGCCTCGACGAGCCGCTGGTGATGCGTTTCGTGGTCGGGCCGCTGTGCCGGGGGCTGACGGCCGCCGCCGCGGCGGAACGGCGCTGGGTGGCCTTCCTCGGCGGGGCCGCGGCCGGCGCGGGCCGGACCGGAGACGACGGGGGGGCGGCATGACGGGCCAGGAGACAGTCGCCATCGTCGCCGCCGGAATCACCGTCGGCGTGCCGCTGGCCGCGGCCGGCGTGCTCGCCGTGGGGCGGGGACGTCTCGCCGCGCGGCCGGTCGCCGCCTCCGCGCTCGGCATCGTGCTCGCCGCCTCCGCGCTGCTGGCCGTCGCCTGGTACGCCGCTGGCGGGACTGTGCTTGCCATGGGTGACCGGCTCGTCGGTGGTTCGTTCGTGACCATCGACGGGCTCACCGCGCTGCTCATGCCGTTCATCGCGGTGGTGGACCTGGCGATCCTGCTGGCGGCACCGCGCCGGGCCCTCGAGCCGCGGGCCGTGGCCCGGATGCTGCTCGGCGTGGCGACGACGTTCGCGATGCTCGCGACAGCGCACCCGGTGCTGCTGGTCGTGCTCTGGATCGCCTCCGCGGTCTCCACGTGGTCGGCGGTGCGGCGCACGCTCGGTGGCCGGCCGACGGCCCGCGTCTACGCGATCGTCGTCGGCACGGCGGTGGCCCTGATGATCGTCGGCACCGCGCTGCTCGTCGCCGACCCGCCCTGGGAGCGGACCCACGGCACGCTCGGCGCCGTCGGCGGCTGGCTGGTGGCGGCGGCCGTGATGATGCGAAAGGGGCTGGTGCCGTTCCACTCCTGGTATCCGGCGCTCTACACGGGGGGGCCGCTGGCCTCCGCCCTCGCCGCGACGATCCCGCAGGTCGCCTCCTATACGGCGATCCGCCTGCTCGTCGGGCATGCCGACGGCGTCGGGCCGGAGCTGGTGTTCCTTTCCAACGCGGCTCTCGTCACGGCCGCGTACGGGGCGGCGCTGGCCGTCGTCCAGCGCGACGCCCGCGGTCTCGTCGGCCATCTGGCCATGAGCCAGTCGGCGATGGTGCTCGCGGGGATCGCCGCCACGGAGCCGATGGAACTCGTCGGCGCCCTCGCGGTCTGGGTGTCGAGCGGCCTGGCGCTGACCGGGATCGGTCTCGTCGTCTGGGCGCTGGAGAGCCGAGCCGGCCGGATCTCCATCGACACGCTGCAGGGCCGGTTCGCCGACGCCCCGGCGCTGGCCGTATTCTTCCTGCTCTTCGGCCTGGCGAGCCTGGGATTTCCCGGGACGCTGTCCTTCGTGGCCGACGACCTGATCATCTCCGGGGCCCTCGGCGCCCAGACCCATGCCGGCGTCCTCGTGATCCTGGCCACCGTTTTCGCGGGTATCGCCGTCATCCGCGGCTGGTTTAGGATCTTCGGCGGCCCCGTGACCATCGACGCCCCGCGGCACGAGATCCTGCCGCGGGAGCGGTTCGTGTTTGCCGCGCTTCTGGCGATCCTCGTCGGCCTGGGACTGTGGCCCGGGCCGTTCGTCCGGACGCTGGACGTGGTGGCACACTCGGTGCTCGCCATCCCTGTCGATGATCCGGTTCCGTCCCCCGCAGCAGGTCCGCCATGAACCAGACCACGACGCCCGTCCACGCCGGGCTGCCTGGCGGGGACGTTCCCCAGGGCACGCCGGCCGGCTTTCGCCGCTATCTCCGCCACGATCTGGCAAGCGGCTTTTTGGTGTTCTTGATCGCGCTGCCCCTGTGCCTGGGCATCTCTCTTGCCAGCGGGTTCCCGCCGGTGGCGGGCGTGTTCACGGCGATCGTCGGTGCGATCGTCACGACGTTCCTCTCCAACTCCGAGCTCACGATCAAGGGGCCGGCCGCGGGCCTGATCGTGATCGCGCTCGGTGCGATGCACTCGTTCGGTTTCGATGCCGGCCTGCCCCTCGATGCGCCGGGGAACGTCGCCGCCTACCGGATGACGCTCGCCGTGGGCTGCGCGGCCGGTCTCCTCCAGGTCGGTTTCGGCCTGCTGCGGGTCGGGGCGCTGAGCGAGTTCTTTCCGACCGCCGTCGTCCACGGGATGCTGGCGGCGATCGGGTTCATCATCTGCCTCAAGCAGCTGCCGGTCGTGTTCGGACAGAAGGCGGCCGGTGAGCCGCTGGAGATCCTCCGCGAGCTGCCCGAGAAGATCGCCCACCTCAACCCCCAGATCACGGTCATCGGCCTCGTCAGCCTGGGGATCCTCTTCGGCTTCCCGCTGGTCAGGCCGCTGCTGCGGCCCGCCTGGCTGCGGATGCTGCCGGCACAGCTTCTCGTCCTCGCGCTGGCCGTGCCGCTGGGGATGTGGTTCGACCTCGCCCACGACCACACGTATTCCTTTCTCGGCCACGAGTACAAGGTCGGTGCGGCGTTCCTCGTCAGCGTGCCTGCGAACCTGGCCGCGGCCGTCACGACGCCCGACTTCGGCGTGTTCACGACCGCCTCCACGCGGCTGGCGGGGGCCTGGTGGGTGGTGATGTTCGCGCTGGTGGGGAGCGTCGAGTCGCTGCTCTCGGCGAAGGCGATCGACCTCCTCGATCCCTGGAAGCGGAAGACCGACATGAACCGCGACCTGCTCGCTGTCGGCGTCGCCAACGTGGCCGCAGCGGCGGTCGGCGGCCTGCCGATGATCTCGGAGATCGTCCGCAGCAAGGCCAACATCGACAACGGGGCCCGGACCCGGTTCGCCGACCTCTGGCACGGCCTGTTCCTGCTCGCCTTCGTGGCCCTCGTGCCGTGGGCGATCCACCGCATTCCGCTGGCGGCGCTGGCGGCGATGCTCGTGTACACCGGCTTCCGGCTCGCCTCGCCGCGGGAGTTCATCAACGTCTTCAAGATCGGCTCGGAGCAGCTCCTGATCTTCGTGGCCACGATCGTCGGCGTCCTCGCCACCGACCTGCTGGTGGGCGTCGGCATCGGCATCGGGCTGAAGTTCCTGATCCATGCGATCAACGGCGTGCCGCTGCGGTCGTTCTTCAAGCCGTTTCTCAAGGTGACGACCATCGACGACCGCACGGTGCAGATCGATGCCGGGGGCTCGGCCGTGTTCAGCAACTGGATTCCGTTCCGCCGGCAGATCGTCCAGCTCGGTCTCGGGCAGGGGCACGACGTGATCGTGAATCTCGCCGGTGCCCGGGTGGTGGATTCGAGCGTGATGGAGAAGCTCGAGGATCTCGGCCACGACTTCGAGCAGGCGGGGCTGGCCCTGCGGGTGATCGGCCTCGACTCGCACCGGGGCAGCACCGCGCATCCCCACGCCACCCGGCGGCGGATGATGACGCGACTGAGGCGGCTGACGGTCGTGGCCGAGGCGGGCCTCGAGCCGCGGATCGTCGAGCGGTTCCGCGACCTGGGAGCGTCGGGCTACACGGCCATGCCCTGCCACGGTTCGGGTCGCAGCCATCCGGGCGCGGCCGGGGAGCCGCTCGTGCGGATCGAGGCGATCGTGCCTGCCGCCGTCGCCGAACAGATCCTCGACGCGATCCAAGGGGAGTTCGCCCCGCTCGGCCGAATCACGGTCTGCACCGAGATGGTCGAGGTGCTGCGGCCGGAGCGTTTTTGAGGCGTGCCCCGTCGGGGACTCGATCAGTTCCGCCGGCGGCCCCGGCGGGCTGCTCAGCGCCCCTTCGGGCGGCGGAGCCCGCGCGCCGCTTCAGCAGCAGCCCGTGTCGCCGACCTTGCACTTTTCCGGTGCCAGGCAGGCGGTGTGCTTGGTGCCGAGGTGAAACAGCAGGCCCGACGGCGTGATCTCCATGCCGCCGAGCGGATACTGCGAGAGCACCCCCTCCTCGTACTCGACCTCCACCGGCAGGTCGTTGCTTTCCAGCAGCGGGGCGGCGACCCGCATGATCGCCGCCAGCTTCGTCGTCTCCAGCCGGTGGTCGACGTCGTTGGCCACCCAGACCTGCAGCAGGCAGGACCGCGTCGAGCGGACGGTGCCGCCG
>BJHK01000046.1 GCA_014192425.1 Planctomycetia bacterium
GACCGGCAGATGGACGGCAAGTGTAAACAGCCGTACACTATCCGCGGGACAGGGCGGTTCGCCATCAGCCGATCGCAAGGCTCGGCGGCCAGCAAACGAATCGGGGGCATCTCGAGGCGGCAGCCGGCCAGGCCGGGGCCTGCAACGGCTGGCCGCCGAACTCGCTCCAAGTCGCGGACCGCCCGCAGCAGCCGGCGCGGCTCGTCCTGAATTCATTCACAGGACAGGCACCCCCAGAAACTCGTCGAACCGGTGACGGCCCGCGGCGGGCGCGAATTGCCCGCGTCGGAGCGCCGCAAGGTCGATCCCGAGTCGCAGCGGCGGTTCGCGCGGGGCGAGGTTGAGTTGTTCGAACTGGCCGCCGATCCGGGCGAGACGAAGAACCTGGCGGCGGACCATTCCGCCATGGTCACGCGGTTGGCGGCGAGCCTCGATGCCTGGTGGCGGCCCGCGCTGCCGGGCGATAGGAAAGCCGTCTCGGCTTCGCCGGTGGCCGGATCTCCCGCCGCCGCTTCCACGCCGCCGCGCGGGCCGAACTTCCTCGTGTTCCTCGCCGACGATCTCGGGGCTCGCGACCTTGGTTGTACGGGCAGTCGCGGCTACTTCACGCCGGCCATCGACGGCCTGGCCGCGGCAGGGATGCGGTTCACGCGGGGCTATGCGGCCTGCCCGGTCTGCTCGCCGACGCGGGCGGCGCTCGTCACCGGCCGGCATCCGGCCCGCGTGGGGATCACGAACTTCATCGGCGGCGAGCGCCGCGGCCGGCTCTTGCCGGCGGAGTACCTCCGCTCCCTTCCCGAGGCGGAACTGACGGTTCCGGAACTCCTCCAGCAGGCCGGCTATGCCACGGGCTGCTTCGGGAAGTGGCATCTCGGGCCGCCGGATCAGGTCCGCCGGCACGGGTTCGACACCGTCGGCTCGATCGCCGTGGCCCCCGGCAGCGGTCCCGCGAACGATCCGATGCACGCCCGGGCAATCGCCACGCAGGCGGCGTCTTTCATCGAGAGCCAGGCCGGGCGGCCGTGGTTCTGCTACGTGCCGATGCACTCCACGCACGTGCCCTTGAAGGCCCGGGCGGAACTCGTCGCGGCCGAAGCCCAGCGGCTCGCGGCTCTGTCGCCGCACGAGGGTCCGCGGGAGGTGCCCGAAGGGGATCGCACGGCCCGCGCGGTGCAAGATCTGCCCGTCTACGCGGCGATGGTCCGCGAGCTGGACGAGACCGTGGCGACGGTGCTCGCTGCGCTCGAGCGGACGGGCGCGGGGCGGGACACGCTCGTCGTCTTCACGAGCGACAACGGCGGCCTGTCCACGGCCGAGGGTTCGCCGACGTCGAATCTGCCGCTGCGGGCCGGCAAGGGCTATCTCTACGAAGGGGGCATCCGCGTACCGCTGCTCGTCCGCTGGCCGGGCGTCATCGCCCCTGGCTCGACCTGCGACGTGCCGGTGACGACGCTCGACATCGCCGCCACGCTCCTCGACGTCGGCGGCTGCACGCTCCCGCCCGGCCACGTGCTCGACGGCACGAGCCTGCGGCCCCTGCTGGCGGCATCGGGCGGGCTGCCGCCGCGCGACCTCGTCTGGCACTACCCGCACTATCCGAACCAGGGTGGCCGGCCCGCCGGTGCGCTTATCGCCGGCGACGGCCCTGCCAGCGGCACGGAAAAGATCGTCGAGCACTTCGAGGATGGTCGCGTGGAACTGTTCGACCTCGCCGCGGATCCGGGGGAGCGACACGATCTGGCGCACGAGCGGCCGGAGCGGGCCAGCGCGCTTCAGATGCGGCTCGCGGCCTGGCGGGAGCAGGTGGCTGCGAAGATGCCCACGCCGAACCCGCGGCCGGTCGAGCCCTACGGCCCCGAGGGCCTGCCGCTGAAGAAGTGAGCCGGCGCGAGGCGGCGCGGGTGCTCATCGGCGACCCGCGTGGTCATTCCGCCAAGGCCCGCGCGTGCTTGCGATACAGCCCGCGGAACTGGTGGTAGGTGAGCCCGAGCCGCTGGGCGGCCCGCCGCTGATGATGCCGCGATTCGGCGAGCGCCCGGCGGAGGAAATCGATCTCCAGCCGTGCCACCGCCTCCGGGAGCGTGGCCGCCGCGACCGTGGGATCGGTCATCGCCAAGTCGGGAGCCGGTTGGCCGCCGGACTCCAGCGTGAGCCGCGGCGCACCGGTCCGTGGGTTGCCGACTGACGGGACGGCCCCTGCCGACCGCGCGAAGGGATCGAAGACGATCTCGTGCACGGTGTCGCCCTCGGCCCGATACACGGCCCGCTCGACCACGTTCTTGAGCTCGCGGATGTTGCCCGGCCACGGATGCGAGAGCAGTGCCTCCCGCGCCTCTCGGCTGAACTCTGGGGGCGGGTGCAGGTCCAATTCCCCTGCCATCGCCGCAGCGAAGTGGCGGGCCAGCAGGAGCACGTCGTCGCCCCGTTCCCGCAGGGGCGGCACATGCACGACCTCGAACGAGAGCCGATCGAGCAGGTCTTCCTTGAACCGGCCCTCCCGGGCCAGCGCCGGCAGGTCGGCGTTGGTCGCGCCGATGATCCGCACGTCGACCCGCGTGGGCTTCGAGCTGCCGACCCGCTCGAACGTTCCGTACTCGACGGCCCGGAGGATTTTTTCTTGGGCCTCGATCGGGATCAGCCCGATCTCGTCGAGGAGGAGCGTGCCGCCGTCGGCCGCCTCGAACCGACCGGCCCGCTCCGCGAGGGCCCCGGTGAAAGCCCCGCGCTCGTGACCGAAGAGCTCGGCCTCGATCAGGGCCGGCGAGAGGGCCGAGCAGTTGAGGGCCACGAGCGGCGCCTCCCAACGGCGGGAGAGGTAATGCAACTTGGCGGCCGCCAGTTCCTTGCCGCTGCCGCGCTCGCCGATGAGGAGCACGGGCCGATCCACCTTCGCGACTCTGGAGAGCCGCTCCGTGAAGTCGAGGAAAACCTCGGATTGGCCCAGGGCTTCATGCATGCGTGGCGAAAAATACCAAAGTAAGGTGTGGTAAGCCTATCATCGGCTTTACGGGCCACTTAAAAGAGGCTTGGTATCGCAGGCATGAAAACAGAAGCCTCTGAATGGCAATAACTTACGACTCATTTGTGAACTGGCACGCAGTTCGCTCTCCATCCCCGAAGTTCTGGCTCCGGCCTCGGTAGCCGCCCAGCAGGTCATTCGGTTCACCGCCATTCGCAAAGGAGCACGCCATGGGCGTCTTCACCCGTCTGAAGGACATCGTCAACTCGAACCTCAACGCCATGCTCGACGCGGCGGAGGATCCCGAGAAGCTCATCCGCCTCATGGCCCAGGAGATGGAGGACACGCTCGTCGAGGTGAAGGCCAACTGCGCCGGCGCGATCGCCGCCCGCAAGAAGGCCGAGCGGGCCGCGGCCTCCGCGGAGGCCGCCGTGGGCGAGTGGGCGGAGCGGGCCCGGCTGGCGATCGACAAGGGCCGCGAGGAGCTCGCCCGCGAGGCGCTCCGCGAGAAGAAGCGGTTCGCCGAGCAGGCCGAAGCCTTCAAGCAGGAGGTGGCCGCCTGCGAGGAGATCGTGGCCCAATACAAGCAGGACATCGCCGCGGTCGAGGAGAAGCTCAACGCCGCCCGCGAGAAGCATCGCCTCCTCGCCCAGCGGCACACCCGGGCCCGCAACCACAAGCAAGCCCAGACGACGCTTCGCCGCGCCGGAAGCCTCGAGGCACTGGCCCGCTTCGACAAGCTGGAGAACAGGATCGAGCGGATGGAGGCCGAGGCGAGCCTCGTCAACTACGCGGCCAGCGCGTCGCTCGTCGAGCAGCTCGAGGCCCTGCGGGGCGAGGATCAGATCGAGAAGGAGCTCGAGGAGTTGAAGCGGCGGCAGCGTCGCGACTGACGACCTGCGGTGACGGGCTCGTCGGCACCGATGCAGGGAACCGCTCGCGGAAACACTCTTGATCGACGAAATATTGATTCACGGGCAGCAACGCCAAACCGCCGTAGCGTGGCGACGGCCGGCCTCGAGTCTTTTCTTCAAACGTCCATAAACCCATGCACGACACAGACTGGATAGAATCACACCACGCCGTCCGCCGGCCCGGACTGTTGTTCGGCGTCTGCCACTGGACGGCCGACCGGATCGGGATCGCCCCCTTCTGGGTGCGGCTGGCCGTGCTCGTGGCCGCCTGGCTCTCCGGCTGGTGGCCCGCGGCCGCAATCTACCTGGCGGTGGCGATCCTCCTGGGCCGGGCCCGTCCGGCCCGCGTGCCCGCCGTTGCCGACTGGCGGCTGCCCCGCGGGTTCACGTCGTTCGCCCCGGCTGATCTGGGCGGCCGCTGCCGGCGGCTGGAACGGCGCCTGCGGGACGTCGAAACCCGGTTGCGGCGCGAGCGGAACTGGGATGAACTGCTGCGCCGGCCCGTGTGAGATCGGCATCGATCGCCAACTGTCGAGTCATCGCGCACCCCATCCCGCCCCGAACCGCTTGCGATCTTCCGCATGGCAGCCCTCACGATGACCGCCGCCCCCGCCCGCCTCGGCCGCTACCGGATCACCGGCACGGTGGGCCGTGGCGGCATGGGCACGGTGTACCGCGGCCACGACGACGCGCTCGGCCGCGACGTGGCCGTGAAGGTGATCCACGACCGCTTCGGCTCGGCTGACAACGTCATCCGCCGCTTCGGCGAGGAGGCCAAGAACGTCGCCCGGCTCTCCTCGCCGCACATCGTGCAGGTGTTCGAGTTCGACCCGCTGGCTGCGCCGCCGTTTCTGGCGATGGAGCTCGTCCGCGGCCCGAGCCTGCAGGCGATCGTCCGCGCTGTGGGCCGGGCCTCCGTCGCCACCGTGGCCGACTGCGCTCGTCAGGTGCTCGCCGGCCTGGCCACCGCGCATGCCGCGGGCATCATCCACCGTGACATCAAGCCGGCCAACGTGCTCCGTGGCCCGGACGGCATCTACAAGCTCACCGATTTTGGCCTGGCGCGGAGCCTGGAGCGGGAGCAGTCGCTGACCGCGAGCGGCTCGGTGATCGGCACGCTCCACTACATGGCGCCCGAGGTGGCCGCGGGCGAGGAGGCGACGGCGGCGAGCGACCTCTACAGCCTGGGCGTCACGCTCTACGAGTTGCTCGCCGGCACGACGCCGTTTCCGGCGGACAGTCCGCTCAAGCTCCTGCGGCGGATCGCGGCCGAGGAGCCGCTGCCGATCCGGGCGCACCGCGACGACATGCCGCCGGCCTTCGAGGCGTGGCTGGAAAAACTGCTCGCCCGCGATCCGGCCCGCCGATTCTCGTCGGCCGCCGCGGCGCTCGACGCCCTCCGGCAGGTGGAGATTCCCGCGGCCGGCAGCGACGACTTCGGCACCGTGCCCTTCGAGGTGCAGGCCTGCGATGCCGACGCGGCCACCACCCCCACACCGCGGCTCCATGCGGAGCCGAGGGAGCCAATCCACCGCGAGCAGGTCGATTCGATCATCCGCACGGCCGCGCGGCTCGAGGCCCAGGGGCGGAGCCTCGTGGGCGACGATACGATCCTCGACATCGCCCGCGAGCTGAACGTCGATTCGATGTTCGTCCGCCGGGCGCTCGATGACCACCGGGCGGAACGGGCGCGTGCGGCCACCCCGCCGCCGGCGTCCGCGCCGCCGCCATGGCAGCCGACGCCGCCCTTGCCTGCCGCCGCCCGGCTCGATCCGGCCGCCCGTCGGGCCTGCGCGAACGCGATCGATCGGATCTGGTGGGCGAGCGTCGTCGCGCTGGCCCCGACAATTCCGGTGCTCGGCCTTGATATCGGCGCGCTCGTCGGCCTGCGCATGGAACGCGTTCCGCTCCGTTTCCTCGCCGCTTTCAGTCCGGCCTTCGCGACCGCGGCTGGAATGATCCAGCCGTTGTTTTGGACGTGGCTTTGTTATTGGGTGACGGACCTCATCGCGTTGGCATTGCCACCGCTGACGCTGCTGCTCCTGCCACTTGGTATCGCGGTCATCGTGATGGGATGCCGCCTGTGGTGGAACACGCTTTCGGGGACGGCCGACCTGCTCGAACAGGCCGCCGCTCCGGCCGAGGCCATGAGCATCCGATCGGCACGACTCTGGGGCCTCTGGCTCGGCATCGCCGCTGGCCTCGCGGCCGTCTTCGTGGGGATCGTCGTCGACGCACGAACTTCCAACCCCTTCGAGCGACGGCTTGTCAGTTGGTGCGTGTCGGTGGCAAGTTTGCCGGTGGGCGTTCTGCTGACATGGCTCTTCACGCTTCGGCCGCTGGCCCTCGCGTCTGCCACGCTGCGTCGGTCGCCGAGGTCCGCATGGGAGATGCCTGCATGAGTGCAGCCGTCGGATTGGGCTTCGGCGTGATCCTGGTCGTGTGCTGTCTCGGCCTGGCGGTCGGCGTGCCGCTGCTGCTCTTCTGGATTGCCACCCGCGGCCGGCATGCGCCCGGCCCGCGGTTCCTTGGCGTCTGCTGGCGACTGGCGCAGAAGCGCGGCGTTGCCGTGGGGCAGGTGCGAATTCTCGCGGCGCTGGCGATCATCCTCTCGGGGATCGTGCCCGGCCTGATCGTCTATCTGCTGCTTGCCATCTTCATGGAGCAGTGGGCGGGCCCGGAGCAGCCGGCAGCGCCGCCGCTTGCGTTCGGTGACGTTCGGCCGCCGCTTGTGCAGCGCTCGTCCGCCGGGCCCGCCCGCATTGGCCGCTACCGGATCACCGGCACGGTGGGCCGTGGCGGCATGGGCACCGTCTACCGGGGCCACGACGAGGCGCTCGGCCGCGACGTGGCCGTGAAGGTGATCCATGACCGCTTCGGCTCGGCCGACAACGTGATCCGCCGGTTCGGCGAGGAGGCCAAGAACGTCGCCCGGCTCTCCTCGCCGCACATCGTGCAGGTGTTCGAGTTCGACCCGCTGGCTGCGCCGCCGTTTCTGGCGATGGAGCTCGTCCGCGGCCCGAGCCTGCAGGCGATCGTCCGCGCTGTGGGCCGGGCCTCCGTCGCCACCGTGGCCGACTGCGCTCGTCAGGTGCTCGCGGGCCTGGCCACCGCGCATGCC
>BJHK01000047.1 GCA_014192425.1 Planctomycetia bacterium
AGGGACGGATAGACGAGCTGCCCGTGATCGACATTCACAGCCTCTGATCGGAGCCCGACGCGAGGCATCAAGGCCCCGGACGGGCGCCCCGGGAGACGGTCTGCGCCGCGGCAAGAAAATCGCCACTCCGGGGGGAGGGCAGCCGTTCCGGGTGCCGCTGATTGGGTGCCGGGAAACGCGGCACCAGCCTCACCGGCCGCTCATCGGCTCGGAAATGCCTGTGGACATCGTTGCGGAAGTGCCATTGACCGGACTATCCTTCTTATATCTTATAACAGCGGGCTCCTCGGGCCACGACTAGCCGGCTGGGTGAAACCGCAAGCGCTTACCGCCGGTAATCTCCGGCATCGACAGTTTCCTCAACGAAATCGCATGAGAATAAGAGGAGAGTGGTCATGAGCGGTCAACGCCAGCGGCAGGGGCGAGTGGGATCACGGGGCGGTTTGGCGGGGCGGCGAAGCACACGAAGAGACGGCCTCAACGGCGTCGAGCAACTCGAGTCGCGGGCGGTGCTGAGCGCGATCAGTGTGGCTATCGTGCCGCCCGCCGTGCAGGATGGCTCGAGCCTGGTCGCGATAGCCTTGCCGGTCCCTGCCGCGAGGTTGGTTCTGACCGCGCCACAGCAGGCGCAGGCCGGCGTGCCGACGACGATCACGGCCATGGCGGTCGATGCCGCCGGGCGGCCAGTGACGTCGTTCAGCGGGTCGGCGGCTGTCTCCAGCAGTGACGGCGCTGCGATGCTTCCGCTGATCGAGGTTCAGTTCAAGGACGGTCGGGCGTCGTTCGAGGTGACGTTCGCCACGGCTGGTAGACAAACCCTGAGCGTGAGGATGCTCAGCGATGATCCTTCTGGCCGCATGGCCGCGCGGGCGGCGACTCTGGTCACGGCCCCGCGGACGCTAAGCTCGTTCCTCGTCAGCGTGCCGCCGCGGGCCACGGCCGGAACCGCCATCAATGCGTCGATCGTGGCGGTCGATGCCGCCAATCGTCCCCTCACGAAGTTTTCCGGAACCGCTTCGTTGACGAGCGCCGATCCTGCGGCGACGCTGCCCGCCTCGGTGACATTCGTGAACGGCCGGGCGACGGCTCGCGTCACGTTTTCCACCTCGGGTAGTCAGAGCATTACCGTGCGAGGCGGCGCCGGCGAGAAGATCGTCGCCACGGCGGCCACGTACGTCATCGCGCCGCAGGTGGCGACCACGTTCTCCATCGTGCTGCCCAAGGCCGCGGCAGTGGGCGTGCCGGTGGTCGTGACGATCGTGGCGACCGACGCCCAGGGCAGGCCGGTGCCGACGTTCTCCGGCACTGCGACGCTTTCGTCGTCCGACAGCGCGGTGAAGCTGCCGAATTCGGTGCGGTTCGTCGCCGGCCGGGCGACTGTGCGGGTGGCATTCGGCACGCTCGGCGAGCAGACGCTCACTGCGACGAGCGGCCCGTCCACGGGGGGCGGCATCTCCGGGACCGCCAAGACGCAGGTCGGAGAGGTGGTCACGCAGCGGATTCGCGCGCTGCCAACCGCAAGGACCTGATCGGGCATGTACAAACGGTTATCCAACCTGTTCGGGCTCGCCGGTGGCCGCGCTGCCGCCTCATGCCGTCTGCACTGCCGGCGCCGTGGACATCGCATGCTCGTCGAGCGGCTCGAGGCCAGGCTCGCGCTCAGCGCGTCGGGGCCCCCGTCGTTCGCCGGCCCCGGCCTCGAGCCGTCTGACTGGCAGCCGTTTCTCGACAACGGCAACTCGCCCGGCGTCGGGTCGTTCAAGGTCGATCTCACCCCCGCCGCCAAGGCCTGGCTTAAAGGCACCGGCACGGTCCAGGTCATCGTCGCGCCGGCACAATCGGTCATCAACTCGGCCTGGACCACCGAGATCGTCGGTGGCTCCACGGTGTCGATCCCTTATGCCAACGGCGTCACGACACCGGCGACCGTGCAGTTTCGCCGGGCGGGATGGATGCCCAACAACGCCAACGAGTTCGAGAGCCAGATCTCCTGGGTTTCCGCTTCGACCGCGGCCGATTCCGTGATCGGGGGGCACACGATCGTGGTGCAGGCCATGTCGCGGGGCAGCTACCTCGCCACCGTGCGTGACTACATGACGCGGAACCAGGACCTTGCGTTCTGGATTCCGCTTCATTTCGACCTCCTCCAAGGCCGCAATGTCACCGAACTCGTCCAGTACATGGTGCCGGAGGAGGCCTTTAAGGAGTGGGCTGTCGTCGCGAACAACCCGAATGCCATCAGCCTCGGTTTCGCACTCGGCTATACCCCCGATCGCTTCGCCGCGTGGCAGACCGACCAGGTCTTGGGCGGCCGCGGGGTTTACACGCTCGAAGCCTTCGGCTGGAAGAGCGTCGCCGAATTCGATGAGCTGGTCGAAGACTACGTCGCACGGGTTCGGCCGGTCAATGACTCCTTCTCCTTCAGTTCGCGCAACAGGGTGCCGGTTGATTACTTCCTCCAGAAGCTTGTCGGTCTGCCCCAGAATTGGGACGCAGCGCGGAAGGATTACGAGATCGCCACGCTCTACCACGAGGAGCAGGCAGCGATCCGGCTCGGTCAGCTCGGCCTCCCGGCAGCCGAACTGATGGCCCGGTTCGCGACCGACTATTCGCTGCGCCAGTATGCCCCGGTGGCTCCGCACGCCATCGAAGCGATGGCCCGCACGTTCAGCGATCCCAACTACCGGACGGATGCGCCCCTCGCCTTCGTCGCCGTGAATCGGGATTTCGCCCGCGGCACGTTCAGCGAGGCCGACATCATCGGCACGCTCGCCCAGACGCACCGGATCGTGGTGGCCGAGGCAAAAAACGCGACTGAGTTTCTGCAAGCCGCGCGACTGGCGGAGGCGCGGCACGGGAAGATTGGGATCGCCGTGTGCGTCGGCCATGGAAGCGGCACGGACGCGTCGTGCTTCGGGATCGAAGACCGGGCGGCGTTCCAGGAACTCGGTGGCCTGCTTGCGCCGGGCGCCACCGTGATGCTCGCCTCGTGCAGCGGGGCGGCCTACTATCCCGACCGGCTCGCCGATCGGCTCGCGGGCGGCGGGTCGCGGGCCGTGCACGTGGCCGCGGCGATGCAGGCGGCGATGCCGGCAGCGCGGGTGGTGGCCGCGACCGATCTCGTGCAGAAGTCGATGGTCACCTTCGATGCCGCCGCCACGACTCCCGAAGGCCGATATCGCATCGCCTACACCGGCAGCGGCGTCTGGGGCGATGTCTTCGGCACGGCCGCCAACGGCACGCCGCGGGACTGGCTGCGACGACAGTTCGGCCCGGGGCAGAACTGGGCGGCGCTCGAGACGGCCGACTCCGACGGCGACGGCCAGGCCAACTGGCTCGAGTACCGGGCTGGCACCAACCTCCGGTCGGCGCAGGATGTGCTCACGGTGCGGATCCTTAATCAGCCCGGATCCGGCCCCGCATCGCTCGAGTGGCCGGGCACCTTCCGCAACGAATACGGCGAGCCCTTCCGCGTGGTGTTCACGCCCACGGGCGGGGCGCCGCAGGTGGTTGCCGACCGGATCGAGCGGGCGGTGCGCGGCGTCAACCAGTGGACCGACACCGTTCAGCGGGGCGCCGGCAGCTACTCGATCGAGGGCTTTCCCGGGTCCGCCGCCCCATGGAATGCGACGCTGCCACCGCGCGGTCTCTCGATCTCGACGGTTGCGGCTCTCGAGGGCAGCGGAGCCTTCGTGTTCACCGTCACGCTCTCGCGTGCCGCCACGTCGCCGGTGACGGTTCGTTTCGCGACGGCCAACGGCACGGCCGTCGCCGGACCTGCGCGGGACTACATGGCGACGCGAGGAATGCTCACATTCGCTCCGGGGCAGACGTCGAGGACGATCACCGTGACGGTCCGGGACGACACGCTCGTGGAAGCCGACGAGACGTTCTTCGTGAACCTGTCGCAGGCGAGTGGCGCGACGATCGCGGCCGGCCGGGCCACGGGCACGATCCGCAATGACGACCAGCCGCCGCCCGGCCTCTCGATCGCGTCGGTGCGGGCCGTGGAGGGGAGCGGTTTGTTCGTGTTCACCGTGACGCTTTCCAGCCTCAGCACGCAGCCCGTGACGGTTCGCTACGCGACGGCCAACGGCACGGCTGTTGCGGGATCCCGTGGCGACTACACGGCGACCAGCGGCACACTCAGATTCAATCCCGGCGAGACCGTCAAGACGATCGCCGTGGCTGTGCGGAACGATTCGCTCGTAGAACGAGACGAAACATTCTTCGTAAACCTCTCGCAGCCGACCGCGGCGTCGATCCAGACCGGCCGGGCCACGGGCACGATCCTAGACGACGACCGCGTCTCCGTGGCGAACTGGGCGGCCTTCGCCGGGCTTGCCTCGTCTCCCGGCGCCGCCGGCGGAAAACAGCGTCCCTTCGCGGCGGGCTGACGCGAGCCGCACACGTCCCACGGCTCCCTCGTTCCGACCGGCCGGCCTGACCGCCTTGTGCCGTGGCAGCACGTAGCGGACGCGACTGATGCGGCCATCTTCACCGCACCTCACGGAGAGCCGCTCCAGCGCGAAGGGCGGCCGGGCACAGTATCGCAGCAGGTGCTCGAGAGGCTGACAATAGACACGCAGTTGGAGACGAAAGAGCGTGATCCGGACGCTGGCATCCACCGAGAACCCAATGTTTTCCCAGCGGAGCATGTCGGCGGCCGCATCGGCGTCGAGGACCCGCTGCATGCGGCACCACCGCACGACACGACGGCTGACCTGCCCTCCTTAAACGTCGCCACTTTGAGAGAGAGAATCTCTGGTGGCGTAAACCAAGGGAGGGCACGAGATGCCACGAGGGAAAGAGTTCACGGCGGAGCAGATCATCGGGAAGCTCCGCGAGGCTGAGGTTGGGCTGGCTCAAGGGAAGACCGTACCCGAGGTGGTTCGGAAGCTCGGCGTGACGGAGCAGACCTACTACCGTTGGAAGCGCGAGTTCGGTGGGCAAGTCTCCGCGAGTCAACGGTTTCGGTCGTGAAACCCCTTGCTGTCCGAGAGCAGCGGGTCCGGATTTAGGCTGCCATTCGTACGGCGTTTCGGGCGGACAACAACGAAACGCTTTCCGGACACCCGTTCGCCGGTGGTTGGACGTGCCACTTGACAGAAAGTGAACGCATGTGCATATTTTCCCCCCACCAGAGGAGAATCGCGTCGCATGAGTCGACTTGCTATTCAACACGCGCGGCCACGCAGCCCGGCTGTGCGGAGGCGGGGAACGTCTGGTGGGTCGAGGCGCACCGCTCGCGGCGCGGCCGCGAGCGGGTCACGCTGGCCAGCGCCCCGATCGACGTCGGCCAGACGCTGCGCCGTGAACTCTTCGACCGCGTCGGC
>BJHK01000048.1 GCA_014192425.1 Planctomycetia bacterium
TCCCATGCGGCACGTCATGCAGACCGCGCGGGCGAAGCCGAAGCAGAGGAGCCCGCACTCGAGATAGCCGCGGAGTTCGTCCTCGACGTATCCCGGCACGGGCCGCTCGGCGGCTTCTCGCCACTCGCGGCAGAATCGCTTTCCGCAGTATTTCTTCGGCGATGCCCAGGGTCGCCTCCTCGACCGGCAGGATCGGGACGTCGGTCAGTGCCTCGAGGCGACGCTGAGCCAGAGCAGAATCACCATCAGCCGCTTCATCGAGCACGTACTGCGAGGTGACGAGTTCGTAGTTCGACCTCTCTGCAGCCCACCACTGTTGCGTCAATAGTTGCCGCGCCGCTGCAACAACCTGACCGCTTGGTCGGCCTCGCAGGTAGCTGACGATCGACGTTTCAACGTAAAGAGTCGGCATTCCCGTACCCGCTCGCCAGTGGATCAAGCGCTCGAAGCGTCATCATCTTCGTTCCGCCAGCTGGCGGCAAGCGACGCTGACCGCAATCGGCCGACGACTATTTCGAGATTCATCACGGCAGGGGCGGCGCCTTCGGGTGCCGCCCCTGCCGTCTTTTTTTGCACGGAAGGTCCCATGGTGAAAATCACCACGTTCAACGACCGGCCGTTCCTACGGCGAAAACCGTACGATCACTCGATCCGCGTCCGCGGTCACCTTCATACTCCGCAGGATCGGGAGTATGAAGGCCCGGGCCCCGGGCCAGCCGGCGTTCCGGCGGCCCGCCTGGCGCCCCGCCGCCGTCGCGTTTCCCGCCGGCTCTTCCTTCGCCGGCCGCTCGAATGCGACGACTGCCGCGTCCCGCGCCTGCTCGCAGGCCGTCGCGATCCGCTTGGCCGCGGCGGCGTCGGCCGCCTGGAGCACGAGTTCCCCCGCGAACCGCTCGGGATCCACGCCCAGCGACGCCCACTCGAGCCCCGTGGCGACGTCGCGGATGTCGATGCCGCCCAGTTTCGCAGGCAGGGGCAGGAGGATCTCCCGGAACGCCCGCAGCACGTGGGGCGGCGGCACGACGAGCACCTGCACGGGATATTGTGCGGTCGCCGCGAAGGCCGGGGCGATCTCCTCACGCTGCTCGGGCTTGAAGGCCTTGATCAACCGCGGGCCGTTCGCATCGCCCTTGCGATGCACGACGAAGAGCCCGCCGTGCGGCTGCGGCTCGAGGTCGGGCAGCACGGCCTTCGCGGCGGCCTCGACGGCTTCTGGGGGGTAGTTTTTGGACGGCACGAGGAACGCGAAGGCATGCCACTCGGCGTGGGAGACCGGTAACGCGATCGTCGCGTAGACGGACTCACCCGCGATGCCCGCGGCCACCGCCGCCCGCACACGTTCCAGCCGCGCGAGTTCGGCGTCCAGCTTCGCGGCCATCTCGGGCACCACGGCCTTCACGCTCTCCGTGATCGCCGGCGGCACCGCCGGAATCCGGAACGCCGCCGGATCGACCCGGACAATCACGGTCGAAAGGTCATCGACGAGCGGCGCGACCGCGGACGCCGGATCACCGGCTCTGGCTAACGAAGCCATGGCGAACGAGAGGCAGCACGCGACGACGGCGGCGGCGTGCAGACATGGGGCATGGGGGGCTCGGTTCATGGGCGGGGTCGCTCAGGGATATGGTGCGGGTTTGGGCGGTGCGAGGTGAACAATGATCCGATACCGCCAGCCGGCAGACGTCTGCCCCGGCTCCAGCAGGGCCCGGTTTCCGGTAACGCTGTAGGCGATCGGCCGACCGGTGGCGGGGTCGAGCGGCGCGGGCACGGGCAGTTCGGCGAGCGATTCAGGCAGGCCGCCGCGGATGGCCGCATGCAACCGCAGGGCCTCGACCGTCTGCAGGATTGCGAGCTGCTGTTCACACCGGGCGAATGCAGAACGGGGACCCAGCATAACACTACCCATTCCCGTGGCTGGCGCCGTAGCCGGGCCGATCCGTTTGGCATCCGCCTCGATCTTGTCTCGGGCCGCCGCTAGCTTCGGGGCGGCGATCCAGTAGGGAGTTGCTTCCCACTTGGCGAGTTCGTCGTTGCTGGCGTCGTAAAACCGCCGCATGGCGAGAAACACGACCTGCGCCGTGGGCAAGGCATCGAGCCGGTCGGCGGGCAGGCCGCACTCCTCCGCGAGATACCGACGAGCACCGGGATACGCCGCCGCGACAAAGGCCGCCGCCCGCAGCCGGAAGATTTCCCCCGGTTCATGAAACGACGGGTCATCAGGCTCGTAGTGGCCGAATCCCCAATCGCCGCTGAAGGAGGGAAGGGGGCCGCCACCGTAATAGGGCTCAGCACGGGCAAGCGATCGCAAATCGCGGTCGATGAACGCCTGCCAATACTCCGCCGGCCGCGGCGTCTCATCAACGTCGCGGAGCGCCTTCATCACGAGATAGAGCATCGCTCGCTCGCTCGCCAGCATGCGTGACGGATCGCTGAACGGCCGTGGCATAGCCGCGCAGGCCCAGTACAGGTTCGGGGCGTCGGGCAGTTGGGCCAGTTCGAGCGCATCGCTGACAGCCATGCTCGCCACGGCCACTCCGATGAGGCCGCTGATGACAAACTCGTCCTGCCCCAGGTGCCGCGCCAGCATGAACTGTCGTCGCAGGATGGCGATGGCGTCGTCGATGCGGCCCTCCGCAATCGCCAGCCGGCACCGCAGCGACTCCACGTGAGCGAGGCCTCTCGACTCCGTTATTTCGGAAATCAGTCTCCCGAGCGGATTGTCCATGTCGGCAATCCGTCGGTCCCAGTCGCAGTGCCGCCGCCGGGCTGCTTCGGCCAGCAGCGGCACCTGAAATTCGTGAAACCGGAGAAACTTCCTGACCTCTGGCAGCGGCAGGGCGGCGGGCCGAGTGTCATATTCCGGAGGCCAGTAGGGCCAATACCATGACTTGCCTTGTCGTGTTTCTTCCTCGAGCGCTTTGGTCAGCAGTTCATGGATTTGCTTGCGGGCATAGTCATTGTCCACGAACCCCATCGCCTTGAGGTAGTGGATCGCCGCGTTGCCATCCACGAGGTCTTCCTCCGCGGGCAGCAGCCGATACCGCAGGGCCGGCCGCGGCTCGGCGGCAGGCTGGATCGTGATCTCGGCGGTGGAGATCCGGGTGCCGTCGGCGTCCGTGGTTTCGACCCAGAGCGTGTTCTGCTCCGCGTCCGCGGCCCGGGCCGCAGTCGGCGGCAGAGCCAATGCGGCCACTCCCACGCAGGCCACAAAAACCCGAAGCCGTCCCGCTGCTCGCCCTGCGGGTGTCATGTGCCTCCTCGTCGTGCTCATCGCTGCAACTCCTCGAGCGTGATTCGCCACGGGCTTCGTTCGTTCGCCGGTGGCCGCTGTGCGGGATCGGTCGCCGCCCACTGGGCGACGCCGGCGGCGAGCGCGTCGGCCAGCCACGGCCGGCCGATCGATTCCGGTGTGTCATCGGAGGGCTGCCGCCACGTCGGTCGCTCGGCCCGCGTGGCAACGGCGGTCGCTGGGATCGGCAGCGGCCGGGGTGCAGGCCCGTCTACCGTGGGCGGCCGGCGATCGGCCGCGAGCCAGAGCCCGAGCAACGTGACCGCGACGCCCGTCGCCACGCCCCCCAGCCAGCTCGCCACGGCCAGCCCGAACTGCCGCGGTCGCGGCAGAGGACCGGTCGCATTGATTGTTGGCCGCAGGCCGGCCGCCAGGATCGCGTCGACGTCGAAGCTCGCCCCGCGGGGCCGCAGCCCGCGCAGCTGTGCCTCGACGGCGTCCAGATCATCCGCCTCACGTCGATCACTCATCGCTTCACCTCCGCTTGTGTGCCATCTGCGTTCATCCGCTCCCCGAGCCATGCCAAGGCCTGCCGATAGCGGCGGTGCACCGTCGAGAGCGGCCTATCCACGACCGCCACGACTTCCTCGAACGACAGCCCGCCCCAGATCCGCGCCACCACGATCTCGCGGTCGAGCGGTTCGAGCTGCTCGAGGAGCGCCGTGACCTCGGCCGCCGTCAGCCGCCCGGCCGCGTCGTCGGAAAACCACGGCTCGCGAGCCTCGGCCGCCAGCCGCTGCCGGTCCGCGCGACGCCGCTCGCCGCGGGAGAGGTTGAGCGCCCGCCGCCTGACCGCGATGAACAGCCACGCCAGCGGCCTGTCGGGTTGCGGTGAAAGTCTCACGAGATCCACGAACGCCTCCTGCACCGCATCGTCGGGCCACCGGCACCACTGCCGCGCGTAGAGCACGAGCGCCGCCCCGTGGGCCGCGACCAGCTCCCGCACCGCGTCGGCGTCGATCCGGCTCACGGTTGTTGGGCCTCTCCTGCCGGCGATTCTCCCACCGGAAAAAACGGCCTCCCGGACGGCCGACACTGAATTGTCACCGCGGCGGCGAATTTTTTCCGCTGGCCTTCAAAAACGGTCGGCGGCGGGGGCTGATGGACGTCGTTTTGGCCGGAATGACGATCGCCTTGCCCTGCGACGACGCCGGATCGGATCGGGGGACGCCACGCGATGGCCCCGATAGCTCAAGGCTGATCGTCGCCCCAGCGTCGCCCACGTTTTTTCTTGGCAGCCTTCTTCGACGGCTTCCCGGTCGGTCGTTTCGCGGCAGGCGGTTGCTGCTCCAGCTTTTTGATTCGCTCAATCACCTTGTCGAAGTCGCTCGTGGGTTCTGTCGCCTCGCAAATCCGAAGCGCCGCCTCATGCTTCGCAAACTCCTGCTCGGCATGCTGCCGGGCCATGTCCGCCGAAACCCTGCCGGCGTGCGTCAGGATGTTTCGCTCGTTGAACTCAAGAAAGCCGTCAGGCTTTGTGACCCAGTCGGCCATGTGCATCGGTCGCTGCCGCATCGCTTGGTCTTCGGCATAGTCGAGGTACATCGTGACGACACGATTTAAGGCTTCCATCTCCTTCGGCGAGAGGTAGTTCTTCGCGATCGAGACGTCGGCCTTGCGGATCGGGCCTGCTGGTGCGTTTTTCTCCCGTGCCGTTGGCGACGCTCGCCATCGGCGTTTTTATTTCTTCAACGGAGCGACCACATGGAACCCGACAAGAGACAAAACGATGACTCGTTTCCCGGTAGCATGGATATGCCCGGCCCGGAAACCGCCTGCACTGCGTATCGCGCTCAGACCGGGCGCTCGTCAAAGTCGCACATCCCCTTGGCTTTCTCAATGACCGTCTGCGGGCGGATTTGCTGAGGATAGGGCGGCCAATGGCCCATCGGCAAGCGTCGGCCTGGCGGGGCGGATCATGAGGAGCAAGATCCGGGACCGGTCGGGCTGGATACGGCCCGATTGTGGAGGTGCCTGTGAGCTCCCTATCCGTACTCAAGG
>BJHK01000049.1 GCA_014192425.1 Planctomycetia bacterium
CCTCCGCGCCGACAGCAGAAAAATGCCACTCCAGGGGGAGGGCAGCCGTTCCGGGAGCAACTGATCGGGTGCCGGAAAACGCGGCACCAGCCTCACCAGCCGCCCATCGGCTCAAATGCCTATCGACATGGTTGCGGAAGTGCCATTGGCCGGACTATCCATCGCGCCGATACCGAGTGCGCGCGAGATTAGATCGACGCCCGACCCCGCCTCGGCCATCTCCATGATCTGCGGCAGCATGACCTCGTATTTCGGGGGCTTTCGCAGCGGAAAACGGGCTCGATTAGTTCAACACCGCCCACGGGATGACGCTCGACACGCGGTATGATCCGCCGCGGCTGCTGATCTGCGACCGCAATCACCAGCCCAAGGGGCGGCTGCTCCACTACGACATCGAGGGGAGGTTTCTCGAGGAGGTGATCACCGGGCTCGGGATGCCGACGTCCGCGGCGATCCAGGGTGACTACGTGTCGGTGCCGGACCCGCAGGGCCGGCTCGTGATCCTCGACAAGAGCAACACGATCATGGCGGTGCTCGGCCACAACCCCGACCCCAGGATGGGGGCCAACTACAAGGTGCCGCAGGAGCGGTGGCGGGAAGGGATCTTCTCCGGTACGCACGGCTCGTGCTGGGATGCCGCAGGCAACCTCTACGTGCAGGACTGGAACGTGTCGGGGATCATGAAGTTGATCCGCGTGACAGGGCCGCCGGGATCTGCTCCGGCGACACGCTGAGGTTCGCGGCCCGCATCGCCGGCTCGTCGCCGTGGGCCCGCCCGGCGTTGGTTCCCGCCGGCCTGGACACCGGCAAAAGCCGCGGGTTTTCCGGCCTACGAGAAATTTGTGGCGTGGTGCTTGACAGGTTTTTTTCGAGCCTCTAATCTCCGCAGCGTTCGGGCACGACGCGGCGACGGTCGCGACGCGAGCCCAGCAGGTTCGATGGGTTGATTGAAAGGGCAGCTACTGACCTCGTGCGAGTCTCGTTGCGGCAGTTGATTCCGGGTTTCCCGGCGTCAGCGGCCAGAACGCACTCGAGGTTGTAGCTTCCATCTCTCGCCAGAGCCCTCTGCTCTGGTGCTTCACGAGATCGGAAGTGCCTTCCCGGGCCTTCGTTCGGTCGTGCTCTGCCTGCTCCTGAACCTCACGCGGGGTCTCCACCGCTCGTCCTTTCCCGTCCGGATGTCCTCCGGGCGGCGGTTCGGATTGGTTCGCAGGTTTTTCTCTCTCTCTTTCGATTCTCTCTCTTTCACTTGGAGACTCTTCCCATGTCCATTCGCTCGTTCGCTCGCGGCGTCGTCGCCGCCTCGCTCGTCGCCGTCGGCAGCCTCTCGGCCACCGCTGGCGTGTTCGTCCAGCCCACGCCCGCAGAGCTCTCCGGCACCGCCCCCAGCGGCGTCGCCTGGACGGCCGTCGCCACCGGCACCTTCATGCCCGTCACCGGCACGTCGGCCGCCGCCGGCTCGCCCGGTGCGGTCGTCTACTTCAACACGGAGACCGGCCAGATCCAGATCGATCCCAAGGGCCTGCAGCTCTCCTCCGCGATCATCACCTACGGCACCGGCACCACGAACATCTCCGGAACCACCCCGGGACCGTTCGTCTACCCGAGCGGCACCGGCACCAACGCCCTCTCGCCGACCACCGGCACCCCCAAGACCTTCCCCGCGGTCACGGCCGTCACCGGCCTGCCCCCCACCACGTTCGCCGCCCGCGTCGGCATGCTGATCGGGGGGGGGCTCGGACCGTCGCTGGCCACCTCCGGTGACGTCGGCAACATCGCCTCCACCACCGGATTCTGGGACCAGCCGTGGGCGTTCCCGATCGAGCTGGTCGCCTCGGGCAGCACCGACGCGATGACGCTCTCGAACTTCTACACCGTCGGCCAGCTCACCAACCCCAATATCAACAAGCTCGGCTTCGGCAACGGCCGCGCTACCTTCCAGTACCAGGCCAACGGCATCTCCGGCCAACAGGTCGGCGCCGTCATCCCGGTGACCGCAGTGCCGGAGCCCACCACCATGGCCCTCGCCGCCATCGGACTGGGCATCGCCGGCGCCCTCAAATACCGCCGCAAGGCACGTCGCCTCGGCTGATCCGCCGGGCACACGATCCAAGTGAGAGAGACCCCGTCGGCAGGACGCTGCCGGCGGGGTTTTTTTCGTTGCAGACCACACGCCGCCGCAACGCACAACGCCGATCGGTGGCCGGGCGCGGCCAGACCGGAGCGGCTACGCTACCACGCGTGTATGCGCGATCACCTAAGGGTAGCGGCACCTCCGCAACGGTCTTTCGGCTGATGAGCGACTCGTGAGCCTCGGGAGAAGCGGCCCGGGCATCCGGAGCGGGTTTATCGAAACGCCCCGCACCCGCTTCGTTGGCGTTTTTCTCGCGTCTGCGCAGACCGCGTCCCAGCTTACGGTTTCCCGACATGCGTGGGTCGCGTCCGGCACCGCTCAGAGCCTGTGGATGTCGATCACGGGCAGCTCGTCGGGCGAGGGTTTAAAGACGTCGCGATCGTCGTCAGCCTGCACGAGTTCGCCCCAGTCGGTGGGCGGGCCTCGCGCAGGTGAAAGCGGAGGCGGCTCGAGCGGTTCGCCGAGGTGTGTCAGGATCTTTCGGATTGGCCCCGGCTCCGTGATGAGCGCGATCAGCCGGATGTCACCGCCGCAGGTGGGGCACGCAAGTGGAAACTTCTCCCCCACCCGAGCCACCAGCTTGGCCCAGGCAATCCGTGAGGTGTCGTGCGAGCGCGGCTTGTGGTTCGGATTCGCGTCACAACAGCCTCCCGGGGCGTGGTCGCCCGCCGTATGTCCGCCGACCGCATGCCCATCAGTCGCGGCATCGCGCCGCTTGCCGACGTTCCCTTTTGTCATGGGCCGTCACGGCCCGCCTCAGCTTGTGATTCGGCGCAAACACTCCGTGGTAGCGATGCCGGTGCTTCCGCGGCGGCGGCACGAGATCCGCGAGCCGGTCGAGAAACTCAAAGGGCAAGAGGTCGACGACACCGTTAACGCCCGGCCGCGTGGACTTGCGCCCGCGCCCCGGGCCGACCCAGTTGGCCGCCCACAGAATGACCCAGCGTCGGGGGAGCACGTAGCGGACTTTGGCGATGCGGCCGTCCTCACCACGCCGGACGGAGAGCCGCTCCAGTGCAAAGGGCGGCCGGGCGCAGTATCGCAGTCTCCGCCTGGCTCTCCGCCCGTCGCAGCCTCGTGGCCGCCCGCAGCGGACAGGAGCGGCTCGCCGAGGCGCTGCGTGCGGCGCGGGTGCCGCTCACGCCGCACGTGCTCGACACGCTCCACGCGCTGACCGGCAGCCACTTCGTCGTCTGGGACGCCACGGCCCGCACGCCGGGAGCGGCGACGGTCAGCCGCGACGAGCTGCCCGCCGCCGCGGTCGCGGCCCTGGCCGACGACGTCGGCGGCGTGGCTATGGTGGCCGGCCGGCCGCACCGCATCGGCATCGCCCGGGCCGCGGGCGTGCGGCCCGAGACGGTGCTCGTGCTCACGCCGGTGGCCAGTCCGTGGCGGACCAGCTGAGACGCGGTCTGGCCGGTCCTCGCCGTGGCCGCGGCCACGCTCGCCGTCCTCGTGCCGCTGTCGCTGCGGACCACGGGCCGCCTCACCCGCCGGATCGGCGCGATCGAGGGGCACGTGGCCCGGATCGCCGGGGGGGAGTTCGGCCACACGTTGCCGGCCGCCGCCACTGCCGCGCTCGCGGAGTTCACGAAGGAATGGGCCGCCGCGGCCCGTCAGGAGTTCGGCGACCTGGCCGAGCCCGACCTCCACCACCGGGCCAGCACGGCGCTCGAAGCGGCGCTGCTCCGCGAGGTGCTCGCCCACACCGGCGGCAACCGCACGGCGGCGGCCAAACTCCGCGGCCGGGAGCCAATGGCGTCGTCGAACTCACGCCGTTTGAGTTCCTCGACAGGCTCGCCGATCTCGTGCCGCCGCCGCGGAAGCACCGGCATCGCTACCACGGAGTGTTTGCGCCGAATCACAAGCTGAGGCGGGCCGTCACGGCGCTGGCGATCGGCAACGTCGGCAAGCGGCAAGAGGCCGCGACCGGCGGGC
>BJHK01000050.1 GCA_014192425.1 Planctomycetia bacterium
AGGGACGGATAGACGAGCTGCCCGTGATCGACATTCACAGCCTCTGATCGGAGCCCGACGCGAGGCATCAAGGCCCCGGACGGGCGCCCCGGGAGACGGTCTGCGCCGCGGCAAGAAAATCGCCACTCCGGGGGGAGGGCAGCCGTTCCGGGTGCCGCTGATTGGGTGCCGGAAAACGCGGCACCAGCCTCACCGGCCGCTCATCGGCTCGGAAATGCCTGTGGACATCGTTCCGGAAGTGCCATTGACCGGACTATCCTTACCCATCGCCGTGCACATGAGGCAGTCTGGCGAAACTAGGGTGCGGGATTTGCGAGTTACGCCCACTTTTGCCTGGCGGGCCTCCGCCCACCGAGTCGATCCAGCCGCCACGGTACTGCTCAGGTACGGTGTAGCCGAGACTCTCGATGGCCGCGAAGAGACCGGCCAGCCGATCCCGCAGCACCGCTACGACGAAGTCCACATCGAAGGTCGGTCGCGGTAGTCCATGGGCCCGCACCGCAATTCCACCCATGATCGCATGCGGCAACTGCAGCCTGTCGAACAGGCCGACCAGTTCGTGGATCACCTTCGTCAACGGACAGCAAGGTTCCGCGGTTCCGACTGGAAAAGGTATCATCCGTCGTTATCCCCCGCGGCTATGGGATTCCTCACCCCTGCATCCGACGGGCGGCATTCCGCCGCAAGAAAGGCGAACGCATGAAGATTGACCGTTTTCGCAGGCGCTGCACACCCCGGATCGCATCGCTGCGATCAAACAGGCTGTCCAGCATCAACCGCCTGACGGCGTCGTTCGTGATGTTCTTGGGCGTCATGGGCATGGCCGCGATGGCTGCGGTCGCCCGCGGCGAGCCGTCATTCGGCGCCGTGCTCTGGCAGCCGCTGCCGCCGACCGTGCAGCAGGTACGCGTCGGAGCGGACGGGCGGGTGTGGCAGGTCTCGCCCCCCGTCGATCCGCTTGCCACGGCGGCCTCGTTGCAGAAGGCGGTGGAGGAGGAGTTTCACAAGCCGGCACCCCACGTGCGGGGCGCGACTCCCATCCTCTTCGAGCCAGGAGGTCGCGTCTGGTTCGCCGGCTGGGGCTTCAAGACCCCGATGATCTCCGGATACGACGGCAAGACCTGGATTCATCGGCCGCTGCAGCATGAGCATCTGCAGATCGGCCGGGGGGTCGGCATCGGAGAACATCTTTTCTTCTGCGACACGCGGGGCATCGACTGCTTCGACGGGCGGACCTGGGCGTACCATCGCCTCATGAAACCGGGCCCCGGGCCCATCACCCCGGTCGAGCCGCCCATCGTCCAGCTGCAGCCCGACGGCAAGGGGCTCCTGGCGGTCATGCGGTCAGGCACCACGTCGGCCTTGTGGCGGTGGCGGGGCGAGTGGACCGAGCTGCCCTCTCCCGGCAATCTCACCGGCCTGGCACTGCGGTTCGTGCCGGCCGCCGACGGAATCTGGTTCTTTAGCGAGCCCCACGGTCTCTTTTTTCAGCCGTTCGATCCGGCGACCACGGCGCCCGCCCTGCTGAAGCTGGCGGTGTCGGACGATGACGAGGCCGCGGACAGGGCGGCGGCCATGCTCGGAACCCGCTGGCAGACGATCCTGCCGGACGTGCGGGCGGCGCTTGCGGCCGCCACGGAAAAGAAGGTGATCGAGCGGCTGCAACGGGTGGCCGCCGAGCTGGAAAAGGGCAAATACCGCACCGTGCAGTTCGGTGGGGTCGGAGCCGGCCTCTGCACCAACCTCATGTACCTTGCCGATGGCGGCATGGCGGTCACCGCGCACGCCGTGAAGAAAGAGGCCGGTGACCAGGACCGTCCGGGCGTGATCCTCGTGCGTCCCGGCGGGAAGGTCGAAGTCCTCTTCGATCCCGACGTCGTGGCGAGCATGCAGGCTGGGCCAACGGTCCCACTGGAGCAGGCCGACGGAAAGGTCTGGCTGCCAGGGACGGCTCACGCCCCGGCCTGTCTCGTCGACCTCGCCGCCGGCCGGATCGTGGCCAGGATCCCGGAATGGTCCTACTGTGGGCTCCATGCGGTCACTCCCGGCGGCACCGTGTTCGCCGCGATGGACTCCTTCCCGTCGCTGAAGGCGGCGTTCACCCCGGGGAAGCCGGATCCGCGGCCCGTGCTGTTGGCGGACGACATCACGGCGCAGCGTGGATCGGCGATCGGGGGCGTCATCGTCGCCTCCGACGGGGCGATCTTCGGCGTGCAACGGAATCGGGGATTGTGCAGCTTCGACGGCCGCGAGTGGCGGGCGATCGCCGCTGCCGATCCGAACGTCTCGGGCGTCATCTGGTCGTGCGTAGGAACGGATGGCGCGGTCCTGGTCAGGTTCGACCGCGGCTACATCGACCGTGGCTACGGCCTGCGGATCGACGACGCATGGACCTTCGCGCCCGACCTGCGGCAGCTCGTCGAGCGGCATCGCGTTGCCGTCACCCGCTGCTTTCGTCGCACCGCAGGTTCGGACGCGATCGTCGCCGACACGGCGGGCAACATCTGGGTTCTCGATAACAGTCGGCTCACGGTCCTCGTCGCCGACCGCTGGGAGGACGTGACGCTCGCCCTCCAGGCGGTGGGCAAGGCGGTCAACGCCGGCCTGCAATTCCTCGCCGGTGTCGGGGACGGCAGTCGGGTGTACGTTTCCGATCTCGCGACCAAGGGGCTCGTCGGCGAGGTGGTCGCCGGGGTGCCGCGGTTCACGGAGGGGCCGTTCAGCGACAACCGCAGACTGCTCTGGCTCGGTGTCCGGGAGCCCGGTGGCGCCCTGTGGATACCGGCCACGCGGAACGCCCCGGGCCCCAACAAGCAGTACCGTGTCGGTCAATTCCCGCAGCGGCTGACCGAAGCAGGCGTGACGCACGAGGTGACCGACTGCGGCTGGCCGCTGCTGGCGGACGCCGCCGGCGACGTGTGGTTCGCCTCCGGCACGAAGACTCCCGGCATGGTCGACGAGCTAATCGTTTGGCGGGATGGGGCCGTCAAGGCCCGCGTGCCGTTCCAGGCTCGCGAAGAAGGGCTGCGGCTGTTCGCAGCCGGCCACGGCCGCGTGCTCGCCTGGACCTATCTCGGCCTGCGGCTGGTCACCGCGCAGGGAGAGCCCGAGGCGGGCGGTTACGAGGTCGGGCCCGTGATGTCGGTGCGGAGCCGTGGCACTCCGCCTCTCACCATGAAACCCCTGCTCTCCCTGCCGATCGCCGTGGTCGAAGACCAGGTCATGATCGTGGCCGAGCCCGGTCTGCGCGACGATAGATGTCGTCTTTTCATCACCGATCTCCCGGCACGATAGCCTCTGGAGCCGGATGAAGCCTGCGGGCCGAACCCCAGTAGCCGCCTCTCGTGGCATCTTGTGTCACGCAGACACGTGAACGCCGAGAAAGAATCAACGTCAACACCATCAGGCTCCGACTAGCCAGATGGGCCTCATGGTGCTGCACCCGCACGGGCGGAATGCCGCGAGCAGCCGCGAACCGTGCGGCCCACGCCCCCGCCATCGATCCTGGATGCAGGTCGGCGACCACCGCCTCGGGCTCGATGTGGAGCCTGCCTAAGCGGCGGGCGACGCCCCGCCGGCGTTCCTGCCCGCCCGACCGATCAACCAGGCCGACCTGGCCGCGCTCACCGAGCGGGTGCGGCGCCGCGTGATCCGGTGGTTCAGGCTTGCTCGCCTGCTCGACGCCGCGGCCGCCGCCGACATGCTCGCCTGGGTGAACAGCGGGTTTTCAGTCGACGCCAGTGTCCGGATCACACTCATCGACCGCGACGTGCCGAGCTATTTTCGGAGTCTCGAACACCTGCTGCGGTATTGCGCCCGGCCGCTGCCGAAAGTCCACGCGGCCGGGAGACACTGGCGTCGTCGAACTCACGCCGTTTGCCGGCAGGATGCCGGCGCGGCGGTCCAGCCAAACCTCGGCTTTGGCTACGACCGCCCAAGGC
>BJHK01000051.1 GCA_014192425.1 Planctomycetia bacterium
AGAAGCCGGTGGTGAAGACGACGAGCGACTTCGTTTCGTTTCACGCCGGCAGCCTGCAACTGGCGATCGACAAGGCGAACGTGGGGAAGTATCCCGGCTTGGGCGAGGCGATCGACTTGTCGATCGTGAATGCCTTGGGCGGTGACGCTCGGGCGTTGTCAGACGAGGATCGGGTGAGGCTGACGGCGGTGTGCTCGACCTTGGCCTATGCGTTCAAGGTTGGGACGAATGAGTGAGTTCAGCCCACTCGACGCCTACTCGCATGGCCTGATGGGCTGCCAGGCCAACCCTCGCGCCGACGAGGAGTTGGTCGATTCGATCATCCGGCACGGCGGCGACCCCGACGGAGGCCAGGTGGCCCACGCCTGGGAGTTCGCCGACAAGGGCAAGGGGAAACTCTCCCTGCTGTTCCCTGCCATCGACGAGGTGTTCCCCGGCGCTCTCCCCGGCCCGGCTCAACTCTGGGGAGACTGCGTCGGAGCGGCTGCGGCGAACTGCTACCTGACCTCGCTCGCTCAAGAAATTAAGGACGGCCGGGCCGACGAAGTCACCGGCCTGGTCGAGGGGGCGCCTGACATTCCAGAGCTTGGCGTGCGGCAGGGCGTGATCGCGCGCGAGAGCATCTTCGCGTGGCGCGGGTGGACGGAGCCGAACGGCCGCGGCAAGTCGAGCGACGGCTGGTTCTGCTCGGCGGCGGCGAAGGCCGTCACCGAGAAGGGCGTGCTCGTGCGGAAGCCCTACCCCGAACTCGGGTTCGATCTGACGAAGTACACGAACGAGACGATCCGCCTGGGCGGCTCGACTCGCCCCAGCGACAAGTGGTTCGCCGAGAGCAAGAAGAACATCGTGCGGTCGGCCACGTTCGTGAAGGGTCGCGAGCAGGTGCGGGATTTCATCGCTGCCGGGTACGGCGTGTTTCAGTGCAGTGCGCTGGGATTCTCCCGCGAGCGCGACGAGAACGGCGTAGCAAACCCGCCCCGCTCCACGACGACCTGGCACCACGCCCAATGCTGGACGGGCTACGACGACCGCGAGATGACCATCAAGCGGTACGGCCAGCCGCTGGTGCTCTGGACAAACAGTTGGAATGCGTGGAATCGCGGGCCTCGCCGAATCCTCGGGACGGCGATCGACATTCCGCCAGGCTCCTACTGGGCCTACGCCAGCACCATCGACCAGTGCCAGTGCATCGCGCTTTCTAGCGTCGCGGGCTGGCCGCGTCGCAGACACACCACGTTCGGCGCCGCGGGGAACATCTAGATGAAATTCGCAGTCGTTGAGTCGATCGGGGCGATCTCGCTGATGGCCGCGGCGACCCTGCCGCTCTCCTGCGTGCCGGCACCGGCGCCCGTCAGGGGCGACCTCCAGCCGCTAGTGGCGGCGGCCGGCGCCTACGCGATGATGGATCAGAAGTTGGTGGCGCCGGCGGTCTGCGAGACGTGCGGCGGCCGGAAGGTCGTTGGCGACGGCCGCATCGAGGTGCCGTGTCCGGCCTGCCAGCCGGCCAAGGCGGCGCCGGCCTGCTCATGCCCGTGTGGTGGGAAGGGGTACATCACGAAGGACGGCTCCAATTGGGCTTGCGAGTGCAAGCTCAACTGCTCCTGCAAATGCAAGGACGGCCGATGCAATATCGTCCGCTGAAAGACTTCGTCGCCCGCAAGGGCGGCACCAGGCTTGCCATGCACGGAGGCATCCGCGACCGCCTCGTCGATATGGCCGTCGAGGAGTTCCCCGTAGACGCGCCGCTCGACCTCAAGGAGGAGGTGCTGCGGGCCAGGATGCGAGTCCGCGTCCGCAAGGAGTACGGCTCAATCATCGCCACGATCTTGATCGGGGTAATGATCAACGTGATCGTCCGCATCGTGACCGAGTGGTGGTTCAGCCGAAGCACGCACCGCGTTCTCATGGAGGGGTGGCAGGATGCCGTGGCGGCAGCCCGCCTTTCGACCCCGACGTAAGTCGGCGGTCGAAAGGCCGACCTCGTCGGAGCGAGGCTACGGCTCTGCCGCCTGGCAGCGAGTCAGGAAGGCCGTCATCGCCCGCGACCGCGCCACCTGCCGCTCCTGCGGCCTGGTGCTGCACCGGGCCGGTGACTGTCACGTCGATCACATCAACCCGAAGCCGTCGAACCAAGCGGCCGAGGCCACGCCGCTGGAAGGCTTGCAGGTGCTCTGCCGGTCATGCCACTCCCAGAAGACCCGGAAGGAGCAGCAGGGCTAGGGTTTCTACGCTCGGGTGGAGCGTTTCGCCGCTCGGGCCTTCGCCCACCGCGTGTTGCCGCCGGAGGCGCCCCACTTCTTGACCATCCGCTGGTGCGCGTCGCTGTAGTACGGGAAGTAGAACTCCCGCAGCACCGCGACGTTGGCGACAGGGATCAGCGTCCGGCCGAACACCTCGACGGTGATCTGCTTGCCCGCCGCCGCGGCCCGCTTCAAGGCCCGGTAAACGGCCCGCCTGTTGGCGCCGATCTGCTCGCCAGCCTCCTCGACGGTGAGCAGCTTCTCTGTGTCAATTTTCATCGGATTACCCCTATCAATGAGTCTGCCAAGTCTACAAAGGAGCCAGCCACCCGTCTAATCGGCTGCGCCGGAGGCGGGGGTTGAATAACGACAGTTTGCATGGGTTGCCACGCAGGGGGGTTCGGCCGTTCATTCGTGGCCTGCGGCCACGAATGAACTGGTTGCCACGCAGGGGGCGGCGGCAGCCGCCCCGCCGCCTCGCGGTGAGCCTGGAGCATCTCCAGGCTCACCGCGAGCACGACGACCACCAGCACGGCCCGCACGATGTCGCGGACGATGCCGATCACGACACGACCTCCACCCTGGCCTTCGCCTGGCACTCGCCGGCCGCCGCCGCCACCTTGGTGGCCGCGCGACTGAGAACGTCGGCGCAATACTCCCAGCCGTCGGCCTCGCGGTCGAACAGCCGGCCGGGACAAAACGGCCCGCAGCACGTCGAAACGTGGCCGTAGGCGTGCCTCACAATTGCCGTCCCGTCGCCCTCCTCGTGCAGCACCGTCACCTGCTCGACGCTCCCGCGGGGGTGGCCGTCGGTCGGGTACGGAAGCGGATACGCATACCATGCAGTCATCGCTCGTCTCCTCTGGGTTTCCACGCTCGGGGGGAGTCCCCGGTTGTGTGGTCGTGCAGTCTACGATTCTGTCGGCCTGCCGCCTACTGCGGCATGAGCCGTTTCTGGTTTCTACGGTCGGCCTACGAGGCCCGTCTGCCGCCGGTAGGCCAGCCCGTCGCGGGTGGCCCGCATGACGATCTCGGCAACCTCGTCGCTGTCGCCGTCGAGCGGCAAGCCGGCCCGCAGGATCGCGTCGTGCGCCCGCTTGCGCTCAACCTGACTGGCGGGCCGCAGGACGTGCTTCGTCCGCTGCCCCCAGAAATAGGCCACGCCCATGTAGTCAGGCGTGCCGACCAGCTTCTCGTCCAGGGTCAGCACCGCCTCGAAGGCCCGCAGCGTCAGGGGCAGCGAGTAGCAGCTCGACGGCCCGCCCGGCTTCGGCTTGATTCGGCGGCTCCTCTTCTTCGTCTTCATCGCATCTCTCCTCGTTTCCACGTTCTAGGGTCAAGCCGCCGCCGGCACGCTGCCGGCAACAAGGCTATCAACGATCGCGGCGGCCTGCTCCAGCGGGAGCCAGTCGCCGTATTCCAGGCCCGCCTCGGGGCAGACCACGCAGTACCTCGCCGTGCCGGCGGGCCTCGTCCAGCCCGTGCGGCCGGTCGGCATCAGCGTTTCGACGAACGGGTGCTGGCAGTAGACGTGGATATCGTCTCGGCCGATGGCACGGCACTCGCCGGATTCCAGGGCGTCGATCTGATACAGGGTCATCGTCTCGCCCCTCTCGTTTCGCCGGCCGGGGACTCCGCGCCGCAGGACGCACACCGGCAGGCCCACTGGCTGGCTGGCGTCCGGTTG
>BJHK01000052.1 GCA_014192425.1 Planctomycetia bacterium
CCTCCGCGCCGACAGCAGAAAAATGCCACTCCAGGGGGAGGGCAGCCGTTCCGGGAGCAACTGATCGGGTGCCGGAAAACGCGGCACCAGCCTCACCAGCCGCCCATCGGCTCAAATGCCTATCGACATGGTTGCGGAAGTGCCATTGGCCGGACTATCCATCGGCGAGGTGCCGAGATCCCACCACAGCGTGTCCTCGCCGAACTTCTCCTGGAGGTTCGTCTGCCACACGACCGCGCCGCCGGCGAGGTTCAGGCAGGCGAGCGCCCCGCTCTTGTAATAGACCCACACGTGCGTGCCGTCGGTGACGGGCGACGGGTTCGAACCGGTCGCCTTCTTGTGCTTGCCGGCCCGCTCGGGGCCGAGCGACCGCCGCCACCGCTCCTTGCCCGTGCGATCCAGGCAGATGGCCGCATCCTGGCCGTCGACCGAGCAGGTGACCACGACCGCGTCGCCCGTCACCACCGGCGTGCTCGCGCCGAGACCCGGCAGCGGCACCCGCCAGCGGACGTTTTCCTGCGGGCCCCAGGAGGCGACGTAGCCACCGCCCGCCGCCACGCCCGCCCCGGAGGGCCCGCGCCAGTTGGGCCAGTCGTCGCCCCGGGCCGCCGCAGCCGCAGCCACGACAACCACGCATCCCACCAGCAGTGTTGGCATCCGTCGCATGCATACCTCCTCACGACCGGCACGTCGCCGGACCGCACGCATCGTACCGCGCTGGCAGCGGCCCATCTCCAGGCCCCGTGGTAGAATCTCGCACATGGCGACGCTTCCTTCCCACACACCCGCGCCGGACGAGACTGAAGACCTGCAGTTTCGCGAGCAGTGCCGGCGGCAGCTGGAGCGGCCGCTCGAGGCGCGCATGCGGTACGGCTTCTGCCGCGTGCCGCGGCCCGGCTTCGACGCGTGCGCGGCGCGGGTGTTTCCCAGCACCCGTGCCTACCGGGAATGGTGTGCCGCGAATCTGCCCCCGTACTTCGGCTATCAGCCGGCGCCGCCGGAATGAACGACCGCTGGCAGTTCAATCCCCTGCAGGCCCAGGAGGTGGCCACGGCATTCGCCGCGGCCGGCGTCGATTACCTGTTCATCGGAAAAGGCGGGGCGATTCTCCTGGGCTTCCCGGGAACGACACAGGATGTCGACGTGTTTCCGTGCAAGAACGAGGACAACGGCCGCCGCATCATCGCAGCCGTCCGCCAACTCGGGTTCGTGATGAGCGAATCCGTCGAGCGCGACATCATCGCAGGCAAGGACTTCATCCAGCTCACGGACGGACCGTTCGACCTGGATATCGTCTTCGCGCCAGATGGGATCGAGAGCTACTCGGCGGCCAAGCGCCGGGCGGTCACCGAGGGCATCTTTCCGGTGGCCAACATCCGCGACATCATCGCCAGCAAGAGGGCGAGCAACCGCATGAAGGATCGCATGGATCTCCATCTCCTCGACCTCTTCCAGATCGAGTACGAGGCCCGCCGCCGGGGCCAGGGTTAGGATCGGACCGTGAACCGGCCGCTTACGGCGAGACGCGGCGACCGTTGATGGTGATGGTCGGCCCGGTGCCGGTCGCTTCGGCCTCGAGACGGGGTTTCGAGCCGTTGACGCGGATCGTCGCGCGGGAATGGCGATCCTGTCTCTGCCGCAGGACCGCAGGCGGCACGGACAGCGCGCGGGCACCCATCACGAGTGCCAGAAAGAAGCCGAGCAGGCCCAACAAGACGAGTGTCGCGATCAGGCAGCCCCCGCCGCGCTCGTCCCCGCTGCGCTCGTCCCTGCCGGGAAACAGGCACATCCCCACGGCGAGTGCCGACCCGAGCGGCGAGCACACGTTCAAGAGCCCGATGCGCCAGGGCTCCGGCCGCCGGTGCCCGAGGGCGGCGCCGCCGATCAACACACTGCACAGGGAAGCGAGCACGACCGCTGCATGTTCGAGTTCGCGTTCGCGGAAAAGTTCCTCGCAGCATACAAAAAATCCCACCCAGCCCCCGATCGTCAGCCCGAGTCCGAGGACGATGCAGATCGCCGTGGCGAGCGGGCTCCAGGCCGAGCGGCCCGACGCCGCACGCGTGGCCAAGGCCACTCCCTCGGCGGCATACGCCGGCGCTGCCAGCGGTGGAACGGGCTGCACGGCACCGACTGGCCTCCGCAGCGTGCGGGAGGCCAGGGCCAGCGGCCGGAGCATGAACAGCCAGTACCAGAGGAGAACGATCGGATAGCGGGCGATGCCCCCCGCGATCGAACCGAGCACCCGATCGCCAGCCGAGGCTTCCCATGTGGTCGTCGTGGCCGAGGCGATGCCATTCCCTTGAACCTCGATTGGGAGGGGCTTTGTGACCTGTTGACTCCTCGGTGTGCAGATATCGCCGACGACGCCGGCAAAGAGCCCGCCGGCCAGGGCGATCATCGGCCACGAGACGAGCCCCCAGGTGCGAGCGCGCCGGATCGCGCCGGCTGCCTGGGGTGCACAAGCCCGGTCGAGTAGATCGGCGGTTCCGGACATTTTTTTCCAGTACGCCACCAACGACAGCACGATGCCGGCGATCACGAGCACGCCGCCGATCAGGCCGAAGGGAGCGAATCCCAACTCGAGCAGATTGCAAATGGACCCACCCACCGCGACGCAGAGCCAAGCGCCGACCACCCCGGCCGCCGTTGCGAGGCCGCGGCTTTGCCGACTGAGAATCCCGCGAAGCGCGCTGAGCTCGAACACCCCGCCGATGATGCCGAACACGTCGATGGTGGGGCTCAGCGTGACGGAAACAACGGGCTGCACGTTCAGCCCTACCAGCGGCGACCCGGTCGTCGGGATGCCCGGCAGCGTCCCGATGAGGTTTCCCCACCAGAGCCGATCGATCGCGGCGGCGCAGTCCTCGCGGTCGGCTCGATCGACGAGTTGGCCGTCGGTGTTGGGCGATAGAGACGGCAGCGGCCGGGCATTTCCCGCCCGGTGGTCGTCGAGCGCCCGGCGGACGAACATCGAATCGACGTTCAGCTCGCGGGCGATGTCGAGGATCGTGTCGTCGCCCACGAGGCTCCGCCCCTGGGCCTCGAGCCGGAGGGCCGTGCGGATGATCGAATCGACCTGCTCGCGGTGGATCGGCTCCCTCGGCTCCGCGTCAAGCCGAGGCGTGGGGGCCGTGGCCGCGTCGGCATCGCAGGCCTGCACCTCGAAGGGCACGGTGCCGAAGTCGTCGCTGCCGGCCGCGGGAATCTCCACCTGCCGGAGGGCGTCGAGCGCCGCGGCGGCCGACGAGAACCGCC
>BJHK01000053.1 GCA_014192425.1 Planctomycetia bacterium
CTGTCCCTCGACGGCCTGACCACGCTCTCCGACGAGGCCGCCAAGGCGCTGGCGCAGTACAAGGGCGGCCTGTCCCTCCCCGGCCTGACCACGCTCTCCGAGGAGGCGGCAAAGGGGCTGGCGCAGCACAATGGCGGCCTGGCCCTCAAGGGCCTGACCACGCTCTCCGACGACGCGGCAAAGGCGCTGGCGCAGCACGAGGGCCGGCTGTACCTCAACGGCCTGACCACGCTCTCCGACGAGGCGGCCACGGCGCTGGCGCAGCACGAGGGCGACCTGAACCTCACCGGCCTGACCACGCTCTCCGACGAGGCCGCCAAGGCGCTGGCGCAGCACAAGGGCGACCTGTCCCTCGCGTTGATTTCTTTCTCCCTCACGCCAGACTCAG
Source organism: Planctomycetia bacterium (assembly GCA_014192425.1). Classification (NCBI taxonomy): domain Bacteria; kingdom Pseudomonadati; phylum Planctomycetota; class Planctomycetia; species Planctomycetia bacterium. Next base: position 389 of record BJHK01000053.1, read on the forward strand.
CGTTGGTCTGGGCGACGTTGTTGCAGGGCCAACTTTCCGCTGTCACCGCCCTCGATTCCCCCGACGCCGTCGCCATTGCCAAGGCGCTGGCCACGCGCAAGGGCCCGCTTTCGCTCCCGAACCTCAAGAAAATCTCCCCCAAGACCCTCTCCGCCCTGCTCGAGAAGGAAGACATCGACATCCCGCTGATCGAAACGCTTGAACTCATCCCCGAGCCAGACGGCAGCCCGACCGACGACTTCGTGATTCCCGAGCGGTTCCAGAAGCGGTAGCATCTCGTTCCCGCCATGGCTGCACGGTCGAAGACGGCCGGATCGAGGTCGGCGACCTGCTCGCCGCGGCGGTGGGCGTGAAGCCCGACGCGGAAAACCTCTCGGAGATGCGCCGGGGATCACGATCGCAAACGGCAAGCCGGTGGGCCTTCGCTCGCTATTCGCCGACGAGCGCCAAGGCGCGATCGAGCAGCGGTCGGGACAAGAACATGCCGCCCCGGAGAAGATCTTCCATCACAGGCCGCGCCGCCGGAATAACGCCCTTCCGGCGAGCACGCAGCACGATCCCCAACGTGCCGATGACGGGTACGCCGAAGGCCGCCGCACATTTGCGGCCGGCCAAGTCGTCGATGACCGCACGACTGCCTGGCAGTTTCAACGCGTCAGCCAACACCGCGCTCTCGCCAGGCCCCAGCCCCCATTGCGTGATCACCGCCGGTGGCTGTGATGGCTCCATGATTGCCAACCACGGGTGCGCATGCAGTTGACCGGCCGTGATGTCGTCGGCTCCGCGGGCTCTGAGTTCCTCGGCTACGGCATTCGGAACCAAGGCTCGCGCTGCCACGATGCGCAGCAGAGGCAGGTGCCCGCCTCGACTGAGAAAGATGAGCGGCGAGGCATTGACGACGCACACCTCAGCCATCGTCGATCTCGTCGGCGAGTGCGTCGAAATCGACCCGGAACGAATCCTCACCGTGGCGGGCAAGGGCCAGCAGGAAATCGGTACGGTCCAGACCGGCGACGCTGGCCGCCATTTCCTGGGAGATGGTGCCCCGGCGATACCAATTCATCGCGGCGGCCAGCCGCAGTTCACTGCCAAACCGGGTCGGATCTTCCCGCATCACGGCGAAGACCTCGTCGGGTATCTGCAACGTTACGGTCGTCATGCGACCTCCTCTTTGACGAGTATATCCACCGCTGCCGGGGAGGCGGGCGTGGCCGATGAGACCGGCGCCTGGCGGCCCCCTGGCGAGACACCCCGCAACCGCGGCTAAAGAGTTAACCACTTGGCCTTGACGGCGCCGGAAGGGAGGTTAATATTTTCACCGTCCACGCTCGGTGCCCCGGAACCCTCGCCCATGCCCCGCCCGGCCGAACCCAGCCTCAGTCGCCGCGAACGGCAGATTCTCGACGCCGTCTACGCCCTCGGGCGGGCCTCGGCGGTGCAGGTCATGGCGCAGCTTCACGATTCTCCGAGCAAGGCCGCCGTCCGCACGTTCCTCCGCATCCTCGAGGAGAAGGGGCACCTCGTGCACGCGGAAGAGGGGCGGACGTACGTCTACCGGGCCAGCCGTCCGCGGGAGCGGGCCGGCTCGGGGGCGCTGCGGCGGGTGCTCGACGTGTTCTTCGGCGGCTCGCTCGAACAGGCGGTGGCCGCGCATCTCGGGGAAGCGGCCGAGGATCTCGACGAAACCGAACTCAAGCGTGTGGCGGGGCTCATTCAACAGGCCCGCAGGGCAAAAAAGGAGCGCCGGTCATGAACGAGTTTCTCATGCGGCTGGCCGAGACCGGGCCCAGCCTCACGATCCGGGTGACCGTGCTCTTCGCCGTGGCTTCCGGCGTGGCGCTGGCCCTTGGAAAAGCGTCGGCCGCCCAGCGGCATCTCGTCTGGGCGGCGGCCCTGGCGACGTCGCTGGTGCTGCCCGCGATGCACGTCTGCGCGCCCGAGTGGGGAGTGTTGCCGGCGTTCACGGCAAAACACACCAGTTCGCCCGCAATGCGCGAGGCCCCCATGGCAGGCGAGGGTCCCTCTGCTTCCATGGCCGTGGCGTCATTCCACGAATCTCCCCGGGGGGCTGAGCGGGCGGCCTCGGCTGCGGTCTCGCCGCCGGCGTTGCCGCCGCCGCCCAGGGCCGCGGCGCTCGCGATCTCCGTGTCGGTCGGCCAGGCGCTTGCCGCCCTGTGGCTGACGGGCGTGCTCCTCGGCTGCGTGCGATTGGCGCTGGCCGTCGGCCGCATTCGGCAGTTCGCACACCGGGCTGATCCCGCCACCGGCAGGGCGGCGGCGCTGCTCGCCGAGTTGGCCCGGGAATCTGGGATTCGGCGGCCCGTGCAGTGCCTCGTGTCGCGCCAGTCCATCGTGCCCATGACCTGGGGCTGGCTGCGGCCGGTCGTGCTCCTGCCGGCCGACGCGGCGTCGTGGTCGGCCGAGCGGCTGCGCG
>BJHK01000054.1 GCA_014192425.1 Planctomycetia bacterium
CGCATCACCCAAGTCCGCTACGTGCTGCCCAGACACAAAGCCGCCAACTGGGTCGGACCCGGCCGCGGCCGGAAGTCCACGCGGCCGGGAGCCAATGGCGTCGTCGAACTCACGCCGTTTGAGTTCCTCGACAGGCTCGCCGATCTCGTCCCGCCGCCGCGGAAGCACCGGCATCGCTACCACGGAGTGTTTGCGCCGAATCACAAGCTGAGGCGGGCCGTCACGGCGCTGGCAATAGGGAACATCGGCAAACCGCGCGAGGCCGTGACCGGCGGGCATGCCGGAGAAGTCTGCTGCGACCCACATCAAAAGCCCCGCTCGCACGACACCTCGCGGATTGCCTGGGCGAAACTGCTGGCCCGGGTGGGTGAGGAGTTTCCGGTCGAGTGTCCAGCGTGCGGCGGCGACATCCGGCTGAGGATAGACGGCCGGCGGGAGCCGGCTCTCTTCGAACCGGAGGTTCGCAAGCGGGCGAAGGCCAGGATGGCTTCGCACGCGTGAAGTCAGTTCTCACGCACTTGGGCGAACGGCTGGAGCCGCCCCTGCTTTCACCTGCACGAGGCCCGCCCACCGACTGGGGCGAGCTTGTCCAGGCTCATGACGACCGCGAAGCGGTTCAGGGACGGATAGACGAGCTGCCCGTGATCGACATTCACAGCCTCTGATCGGAGCCCGACGCGAGGCATCAAGGCCCCGGACGGGCGCCCCGGGAGACGGTCTGCGCCGCGGCAAGAAAATCGCCACTCCGGGGGGAGGGCTGCCGTTCCGGGTGCCGCTGATTGGGTGCCGGGAAACGCGGCACCAGCCTCACCGGCCGCTCATCGGCTCGGAAATGCCTGTGGACATCGTTGCGGAAGGGCCATTGACCGGACTATCCTTTGACGACCGGCACGGCGCGCACCCGTCAGCGACCAGCCCGCGCCCGACCGCGACTCACCGACCGAAAACGGAGGCGGAAGTGCCTTTGGCGGGGCTATCCCTCGAGCAGGCCCAGCAGATTCTCCCGGGTGATGAGGGCCGCGTCCGCAGGCCGTTCGAGGAAGGGACCGACGTCGTCGACAAGAGCCTTCACGTCCACCATGAGCAGCCGAGCCCTCACCAGTTCCAGCCAGCGGCCGGAGTCGATGGAATCGGCTCCCTGCGTCTGCTCCAAGGCGTTCTGCAGGAGCGTCAGGTTCGGAGCGATGGGGGGCCGCTGCGACAGATACCAGATCAGGTCGTACCAGTCACGGCCTTTGGCATAGCGGCGGGTCAACAACGCATGCAGCTTGCCGGCCATCAACGAGGATGGATCGTGGTATTGAAGCAGGTATGAGAGGTGGCGGGTCACGATCCGCCTCTCACAGTGGCCGCCTGCCGGTGGGCGAGTGTCGATCTCCACCTTGATCGCGAGCTTCTCGTCGGCCAGGGGAGACAGGCCGGCATCATGGAGCAGGCCGCGTAGGCGGATCCAGCCGGTGTGAACGGTCTTGCGGTCGTTCCACGCAATCTCCGGCGTGAAGCCGGCGAACGTGAGATCGCGATTGAGCTTGGCCATCCAGTCATGTCCGGTATATCCAGCCGGCGACACGAGCGAAAAATCGAGGTCTTCGGAAAACCGGGGCAAACCGTGGAGAAACCGCAGGGCCGTGCCGCCCACGAAGGCCAGGCACTGAAAGGCCTCCGACTCGTGGAGCGACCGCAGCGTCAGGGCCTGCAGATACTCCCGGAGCACGTTGAGGGCGTGCCCGCGGTCTGCGGCGGCCCGAGCCAGTGAGAGTGCCTGCTCCTTCACGGGATCAACCCTCCCTCGTCGTACTCGGCCGCGAGCTGCGTCCAACGCTCGACCGCTCGCTGCAACCGGGGCCGCTCGAACCGCGCTGCGTAGTCCAGCAGGCGCCGTTGGTCCACGGTCTGCACGTTCTGATAGCGCATTTCCCGGAGGCGATCCAGGGTCCACTCGCCGGCCGCGAGATGCCAGTGGTCGAGCAGGGCTTTTTCGGGCCGGGCGACCAGAAGAGTGCCGCTGCCGTAGGCCACCTGCTCGTATCCGAAAAAGCCCGCCTGTTTGACGTGCCGGTACTCGAAGGTTCCACAGGCATTTTCGAACCGGGCTGGCAGCCGCGTCGTGACGCTCGTGTGAACCACGACGCGTTCGGGGATCATGTCGTGGAAGCCGAGAGCCCACGGGCCGCTCAAGTACGAGGGGCTGCACAGGTGCTGCGCTAACAGAGCAGGATCGAGCGGGATGCGGCGTGCGCGATCCGAGAGCGCATACACGCCGCGTCGCAGCGGGATCACCTTGCCCTGCTTCGCCCAGCGCGAAAGTTGCAGCAGGATGGCCGGTCGCCGATCTGGAAATGCCTGCACGAGCAGCGGCAGATCGAAACACGTCAGGCTGCCGACGAGATCGGCAAGGGCTGTAAAGTTCATTATAGATACGTATCCTAAGTGATGTGTATCGCAAACGCAAGTCCGCAGCGATTCTTCTGCGATCGGATTCCGTGCTCCGCGGCCCAGACGGCCGGATCGCCCGCATCCGCTACGTGCTGCCCAGCCACAAAGCCGCCACCTGGGTCGGGCCCGGCCGCTGCCGAAAGTCCACGCGGCCGGGAGACACTGGCGTCGTCGAACTCACGCCGTTTGCCGGCAGGATGCCGGCGCGGCGGTCCAGCCAAACCTCGGCTTTGGCTACGACCGCCCAAGGC
>BJHK01000055.1 GCA_014192425.1 Planctomycetia bacterium
GCGCTCGAGGAACGCCGCCAGGCCCACGCCCTGGCACTGGCCGCCAACGGCGGCAGCCTGCTCGACCGCATCCGCCGGCTGGCCGGCGTCGAGGAGCAGCCCGCCTCCCTCGTCCGCCCGCTGGCCGCGGCGGCGATGGCGAGCCTGCTTGTGGCCGTGCTCGTCACGGCAGCCGCGCCGATTCGCGAAGCCCGCGCCGACGAGTTGCCGAAGGACACGAACACGATCGAGAGCCTCACGGTCGAGCAGGCGAAGAAGCTCGTGGAAGAGTTTCCGGGGGTGACGGTGGAAGTCACGAATAAGGGCATAGGCAAACGTCAGCTTGAGGCATGCCTGCCCCTGAATAGCCTGAAGTCGTTGGACGCTGAAACGGCGACCGTACTGGCCGGCTATGGCAAAGGGCCTTTGCTACTCGGTGACCTGACCACGCTCGACGCCGAAACCGCCAAGGCGCTCGCGGACTTCAAGGGTGACGGGTTATTTCTAGACGGCCTGACCACGCTCAACGCCGACACCGCCAAGGCGCTCGCAGCATTCAAAGGGGGCATACTGTCCCTCAACGGCCTGACCACGCTCAACGCAACCGCGGCCACGGCGCTCGCAGCATTCAAAGGGGACACACTGTTGCTCGGCGACCTGACCACGCTCGATGCAGCCACCGCCAAGGCACTCGCGGCATTTCAAGGGGGCGGACTGAGTATCAACGGACCCCCCACGCTTGACGCAGCCACCGCCACGGCGCTCGCAGAGTTTAAGGGCCATTGGCTGGGCATCAACGGCCCGACCACGCTCTCTGACGACACTGCTAAAGCCATCGCAGAGTTTAAAGGCAGCCATTTGGCCCTCGAGGGACTGACCAAGCTGAACGCCGAAATCGCCAAGGCACTCGTGGAATTCAAGGGCAAGTATTTGTGGCTAAACGGCCTGACTATGCTCGATGCCGAAACCGCCAAGTCGCTCGCAGCATTCAAAGGGATTACGCTTCAACTCAATGGCCTGACCACGCTCAACGCCGAAACCGCCAAGGCGCTCGCGGACTTCAAGGGCAAGTCTTTGTGGCTCAACGGTCTGGCCACGCTCGACGCCAACACCGCCGATGCACTCGCAGACTTCAAGGGTGACTCTTTGTTCCTAGACGGCCTGACCACGCTCGACGCCGCGACAATTGGAATCCTTGGGGGATCAAAGGCTTGGATAGGTCGACTTCCGAATCTCACCACGCTCGCCGCCGACGTTGTAAAGGCGCTCACCGATGCAAAACAGTGGGACGGTCGACTGTTTAATCTCACCACCCTCGACGCCGATAGTGCCAAGGTACTCGCGGAGTACAAGGGTCAGTGGTTGAGTCTCCCCAGCCTGACCACGCTCGACGCCGATACTGCGAATGCACTCGCAGAGTTCAACTGCGGGTCCTTGTCTCTCAACGGCCTGACCACGCTCGATGCCGAAACCGCCAATGCACTCGCAGAGTTCAAGGGCTGGTCCTTGTCTCTCGAAGGCCTCACCACCCTCGATACCGATACCGCCAAGGCGCTGGCCAAGCGCGACTTTTACCTATCGGATAAAGCGAAGAACTCGTTCTTCAGGAACAACCCTCTTGCACCGGAAAACGCGTTGGATTGGGCCGCTGTCGCAGCCGGTGATGTGACCGCCGTCACCGCCTTCGACTCGCCCGACTCCGTCGCCATCGCCAAGGCCCTCGCCACGCGCAAGGGCCCGCTCTCGCTTCCCAACCTCAAAACACTCTCTCCAAAAACCCTCTCCGCCCTGCTCGAGAAGGACGACATCGAGATCCCGCTCATCGAGACGCTCGAACTCATCCCCGAGCCCGACGGCAGCCCGACTGAAGACTTCGTGATCCCCGAGGGTTTCCAACAGCGGCAGCAACGGTAACGCCAGCAGGCAATCTCTCCGGCGCAACCCGGATTCCCGTTGACCCATAAGCACGCACAACCCACACAAAGGCCTCTCTATCATGCCCCCATTCGCCGCATGGCTCACCGATCGGCTCCCCGATCTCCTCGCCTCGCCGCTGGCCGCCCGGCTCGGCTGGACCTGCCTGCACTCGCTCTGGCAAGGCCTCGCGATCGCGTCCTTGCTCGCCATCGCCCTGCGACTCGTCCCGCGCCGCTCGTCGGCCGCGACGAACGGCCGCTATCTGCTCGCCACCGCGGCCCTCGTCGCGCTGCCGGTTGCCGCCGTGGCCACGTTCGCGATCGTCGACCCGGGCGTGAATCCTGCCGCCGCAGAGGCAACAAGCGACGCCGCCTCTGCGACTGCCTCCCGATCCGCCCGCGATGGTGCCGCACGCCCTGCATCCGCCGCACACGCCCCGACGATCGTCCTGCCGCCGCACCTCGCGACTGCAGCCGCGCGGCCCGCGGCACGCGAGTCGTTTGCCACCGTGACCGCCGCCTCCGCCGCGCTCGACCATCTCCGCCCCTGGCTGCCGGCGATCGCCGGCGTCTGGCTGGCCGGCGCCCTCCTCGCCGCCGGCCGCATGACGATCGGCTACTGGCTCACCCGCCGGATGGTGGCCCGCGGGGAGCCGCTCGCCGACGGGCGGTTTCAAGCGAGCGTGGAACGCTGGCGGCGGGCGCTTGGCA
>BJHK01000056.1 GCA_014192425.1 Planctomycetia bacterium
CTGCGGGCCAGCGGGCTCGGGCACCTGATGGACTGAGCCGGTCACGGCCCGATCGCGCCCGGCCCGGGGCGCCATCGCCATGCAACGCCGAGCGCGAGCGCCGTCAGCACGGCGAGGATCGGGATGCCGATGCCGCGCGGTCGCGTGGCGCCGCCCTCCGCCGCAGGGGTCGGATCCGCCGGCGCGGCGGCCCGGGCCGCGGTTGGAGGGGGTGCATCGCCCCGCGCCGGTGCGTCGGCGGGCGCAGGTTCGCGTCCGTCGTCCGGCTGGCCGTGCGCGGCTCGTTCCGCCGGTGCCGCCGCCTTCTCCTCGGGGATCCGCACCGGCGGCTGGTCGACGAGCAGGTCGGACAGGTTCGCCTCGGCCTCGGCGAGCATCGACGCGACGACGCCGTCGACGCCCTGCGCCCGCAGCCTGCCGATCGCGACCTGCGCCCCTGCCGCGTCACCGTCCGCGACGCAGCGGTTGGCCAGCTGCAGGAGCGAGAGCTGCCAGTTGTACATGCGGCCGAAGTCGTTCGGGTGCAGCCGCTCCTCGGACGCGATCGCGAGCTCGAGCAGGCGGCGCTCCAGCCGGCCGGAGCTGTCGCCGTCCGCCGATGTTGCGCGGGCAGCGGCGGCGCGCAGTTCGTTGAGCATGGCGTTGTTCTGCGCCGGGCCTGCGGTGGCCGCGGCGAGCGTCGCGACATCGAGGATCGTCGCGGCGTCGCCGCCGAGGCTCGCCGCGCGGATCGCGCCGGCCATCGCGCCGACCCCCACGTCACTGCCGGGGTCGATGGAGCCCAGTGCGACCGCGGCCTTGGCGAGGGACAGCGGGTCGAACGGCACCAGCGCCTCGGGCGGTTCGGTCCCCCATGCATGGAGGCCGCCGACCAGTGCCGCCAGCCGTTCGGCCGCGGACTGGGGATCCATCCGGCCGCCGGCGAGCGCCTCGTTCCATTCGGCGATCGCGGCGTCCGCATCCTCGCGCGTGCCGACGGTGCCTTCGCGCAGACCCCTGATGGCTGCGTCGATGGCCAGCGTGCCGCTCGCCTCCCTGAACTGCGACACGAGCGTGCCCGCCGGGTCGTCCGGGCCGCCGGGGGCGTGGTTGCCCCCGGCGGCCTCGAAGAACCGGACGGCGTCCGCCGCGTCGCGCGGGGAGCCGGCCTCCAGTGCCGCGAACCCCAGCTTCGCGGCGGCGTGGACCGACGCACCACCCGATGCGGAGCATGCCGCCCGGTAGGCGGTGATCGCATCGAACGGCTCGCCGTCGGACATGTAGAGGTCACCCAAGCGCTCAAGCCCCCTTGCCGGCAGGGTGCGCGGGTCCGCGGCGATGAACCGATCGATCCACCCGCCACGGGCGACCGGATCGAGCATCCCGTCCGGCCGTGAAGCGATCCATCGGTCGAAGTCGCCGAGCACGTCCGTCGCCGCGGCGATGGAGCAGGACAGCACGATTGCGATGAGCATCGGTGGACTCCTTGCGGCGTGCCGCGTCAGTTCGACGAGAGGACGATCGAGTTCTCGAGGTTGATGTCGCTGTCGCCGCCCGTGGTGTCGATGGACCCGGGCCGTTGGCGGCATGGACTGCCGGCGGGGCAGGCCGATCCGGATTCGACGACCTCGTAGCTCTTGGTGGTCGACTGCGCCGTGTGCGTCTGCGAGCCGCAGGCCTGCGAGAGCGTGTAGGTGGTCGGCGTCGAGCAGTTGTCGGTGATGCTGTACGTCGCGGTGCGGGTCACGACCGTCGTGATCGTGATCGGGATCGACCGCTCCAGGATCGTCACGCTCCGCTTGGTGCATGGCGCTGCCGTGAAGGAGTACGACGACGTCGTGGTCGTCGTCGAGTTGTAGCACCACTGCCCGCCCACCGAGAACGTCCAGCCGGGCAGCGATCCCGGGTCCCAGCCCCCCGTGACGGTGATGCAGAACGCATGGCCGCTGCTGGTGGAGTAGGTGAGGACCTTCGGCCCGCAGGCCGTCTGCGAGTTGCAGCAGTTGATGCTGCCGGACGCGACGATCGTCGGTGCGCCGGGGATGCCCTGGACCGGGACGCCCGTATTGATGGTCGTGGAGCAGCCCGTCCCGACGGAGCGGATGCAGCCGCAGGCGAACCAATTGCAGGTCAAGTCCTCGCAGTCAGGGCATTGGGCCGCCGCCTGGAAGGAGATCGCCGTAGCCGCCACCCCGGCGGCAATCATGGACTTCGACATGTCGAGCCTGGATCCTTTGCGCCGGCTGAGTGCGGCGCCGACCCCACACGAGGACCATGGTGGCCGTGCAAGCGTGGCGCTTCAAGGATGAACCGCGTGGATTTCCAAAAATAAACGACCCCGCTCGGGGAGGCATCCAGCCGAGACGGGGCCGATCCAGGGCTTGTCGGGCCCGCACGCCATGGGCCCTTGTTCAAGGGGCCCACACCGCTCGGGCCCGTGTTCAGGGGGCCCTCACTT
>BJHK01000057.1 GCA_014192425.1 Planctomycetia bacterium
GTCGTCCACGTCGATTCGAGCGAGGTCAGGGTCATGGGCAATGCCATGTACGGCATCGAGCACCCGGCCACGCCCACAAGGGTGCCGCAGCACAAATGAGAACCGCATTCGCCTGGACGCTGCTGGCCGTGGCCTACCTGCTCGCCATCCCGGCGCTCGTCCTCTCATTCACGGCCGAGAAACTGAGTGACTTGGCCGACGAGATGGACGAGCCATGAGCCGCCCCGTCGCCTACATCGTGAAGCAGCGCGGACTCGCCGAGTACGCCGAGGTCGTCTACACGAAGCGGGAGGCCGTCCAGGCGGCCCAGGAGTGCCTCTGGTGGTCGCAGCAGGTCACGGTGACGCCACTCTACGCCGGCGAGCCGATCAAGTGGATCAGCCGACGCGAGGCAACACGTCGGGCGCTGACGGCGGAATCACGACCCGAGGGTCAAGGTACGCCCGCGTCGTCTTCGGCGAGGCGTGGTCGAGCAGCCGCTGGGCGTCCAAGCCGGCGGCGGCGGCGTAAGACGCCGTAGTTTTGCGGATGCAGTGGAACTTCGAGTAGCGGTCGTTCGGCAGGCCGGCGGCCTCCAGAATCTTTCCCAGGTGGCCCCAGAGGCTCGACGTGGCCCTGTCCCAGTCGAACACGCGGAGCCTCGGGCCGCGGATCGCCTGGATCGCGGCGAACGTCTCGGGCGAAATCTGGCGGTAGATGTCGCGGCGCTGCCCCTTCCGGCCCTCGGCGCGGAAGGTGACGCCGGCCGGCGTCACGTCCGGCCATTCAAGCGACAGGAGTGGGGCGATGCGCTCGCCCGAGTCGTAGCACAGAAGTAGCGCGGCCCTCCACCAGGCCGCCGCCGGCACGCCGGCGATCGTCCCTTGTCGCTCGCTGGCGGCGGCCAGCAGTCGCTGCATCTCCTCTGTCAGCCAGCACCTCGGCACCCGCTCGGGGACGCGGATCGGCCGAATCTGCGGCCAGCGGCCGTCGGTGAGGCCGCGGCGGGCGGCGAACTCCCAGAGGGCGCGGAGTTGCGTGCGATCCTTCGCCGCCGTGGCGACGGCCATCTCGCGGAGGCGGGCCGACAAGAACCGCGCGACCGTCAACTCGTGAAGGTCGTCGGTCGTTGCCGCGTGGCCTAGGTGCTCGCCGAACGCCTGGATGGTGTAGCGGTAGAGCTTCTCAGTGCGCGCGGATACTCCCTTCAGGGGGACGTAGTAGTCGTCGAGAAGTGCCTCTAGTCGCATGGTGTCACCGCTAGGCAGAGGGATAATGCGCTATCCGCCAAAAGAGGCAACGCCCCCCCCCCCCTCTCCGCGGGGGTCAGCGCCTGAGAAATTTCCGGTTGTGAGGACTGGCGACGTGCTGGCGCTAGTCGAGCAGCCACTCGTCCGCTTCGCCCTGGCAGAGGCCAGAGGCCCGCTCCAGCTTTTCGATGGCGGCCAGGAGGTCGGCCTGCTGCCGCCAGTCGTGCCGGCGAACCCGACCCGCGGAGAGCCGCCCGGCAGTGTTGATGGCGGAAAACAGGCTCTCGACCTGCCGTGGCGTGAGGCGAACTTGCACATGGGTTTTCGCGGAGCGACAATCCTGGGCTGCCATGACGATTCCTTTCGTGGGGGTCGTGCCGGTCATGGCGGTGAAGGATACGAATCCCCTATCCTCCACTTCAATCGCGGTTTCAAAAGATGGGTAAAACCCGTGGGAAACTGAGAATGCCCGCTCCCGAGGCGTGCCAGGCACTTGGGGCGTTCGAGGCGGCGGCGGTGCTGGGCGTCCACTACGCCACGCCAGCCAAGATGGCCCAGAAGGGTCTGATCGCCTGCCGGACAGTGCCGCTGTCCGGCGCCGGCATCAAGTTGGCCCCGATCTTCGACGGTCGCTCCTGCGAGGAGGACTACCTCGACTATGAGGACAAACTGGCCGAGGGCGGTTCGGGCAAGCGCCCCCGCGGCTACCTCGACCTGCGGCCCGAGGCTCTGAAGCGTCTGCGGGCCGTCGAGACGCCGATCACCTTCGCCGACGCGATCACGACCGCCGAGGCGGCCGAAATCCTGAGTGTCCACACCTCGTTCATTGCCAGGATGATCGCCCGCGGCGACATCGTCGGCCGGCGGCTCTGGTCGCCGCGCGGGGCCGCCGAACGCATCTACATCATCAGTCGGGCCTCGTGCGTCTCGAACGCCCAGAAAGCGCGGCGGGAGCAGGCCGCCGGCGGCAAAGTGGGGCGGCCTCGGAAATTCTCTTGACGAGTAGCCAGTGAGCCGATAGAACCACTGCCCGCCCAGGAGGAGGCAGCAGTGAGCAAGCTCTGGCAGCATCAGGAGGCCGCGATTCAGTGGATGCTGGATCGTCTCTACGGCATCCTCGACCACGGGATGGGCAGCGGGAAAACCCGCACGACGCTCGAATACCTGCGTCGCCTCGGCCCGATCTCC
>BJHK01000058.1 GCA_014192425.1 Planctomycetia bacterium
GAGGATAGCCCGGTCAATGGCACTTCTGCAACGGTCTTCCGGCCGATGAGCGACTCGTGAGCCTCGGGAGCAGCGTTCCGGGCGTGCGGAGCGGGTTTCTCGAAACGCCACGCACCGGCTTTTTTGGCGTTTTTCTCGCCTCGGCGCAGACCGGATCCCAGTCGGCCGTTGCCGGGGCTTCGACGCCCGGCGTTCGGTGTCGCTCAGAGGCTGTGGATGTCGATCGCGGGCAGCTCGTCGGGTGAGGCCTGGAAGATCGCGCGATCGTCGTGCACCTGCACGAGCTCGCCCCACTCGGTGGGCGGGCCACGAGCGGGCGACACCGGCGGCGGCTCGAGCGGTTCGCCAAGATGCGTGAGAATCTTCCGGATCGGCCCCGGCTCCGTGATGAACGCGATCAGCCGAATGTCCCCGCCGCAGTTCGGGCACTCGAGCGGAAACTCCTCCCCCACCCGCGCCATGAGCTTGGCCCAGGCAATCCGCGACGTGTCATGTGAGCGGGGCTTTTGATGTGCGTGAGCCGCGTTGCAGCAGCCTCCCGTGCCGTTCCCGTCACGCGCGAGCCCGTTCGCCGCGGCCTCTTGCCGCTTGCCGATGTTGCCGATCGCGAGCGCCGTGACGGCGGGCCTGAGCGGGTGAGCCGGCGCAAACACCCCGTGATACCGGTGCCGGTGCTTCCGTGGCGGCGGCACGAGATCGGCGAGCCGGTCAAGAAACTCAAACGGCGTGAGGTCGACCACGCCGTTCGCTCCCGGGCGCGTAGACTTGCGGCTGCGACTGGGTCCGACCCAGTTGGCCGCCTTGTGTCTTGGCAGCGCGTAGCGGATGCGAGCGATCTGACCGTCTGCACCGCGGCTCACAGAGAGCCGCTCGAGCGCGAAGGGTGGCCGCGCGCAGTATCGCAGCAGATGTTCCAGACTCTTGAAGAAGCTCGGCACATCACGGTCGCTGAGTGCGATCCGGACACTCGCGTCGATAGAAAACCCGCTGTTCTCCCAGGCGAGCATGTCGGCGGCCGCAGCAGCATCGAGCAGGCGAGTGTGTCTGAACCAGCGGATCAGGCGGCGGCGCACCCGCTCGGTGACCGCGGCCAGGTCGGCCAGGTTGATCGGGCGGGCTGGCAGGAACGCAAGCGGCGCGTCGTTCGCAGACCCGGCAGCAGGCGGCACGAAGACACCGTCGGTGACGCAGGCGTGCAGATGCACGTGGCGGTTGAGGGCGGAGCCGAAGCGGTGCAGGAAGGAGACGGCGCCGAGCCGCGGGCGGGCGGCGGTAGGCGTGTTGGCTGCCGGTGTCACGCCTGCGGCAGCGCAGAGCAGCCGCTCGATCTCGGCAAGAAAGATCTTCGTGAGAGCGGCGACGGTCTCGGGCCGGTCAGCGAGGAAGCAGCGCAGCCGCTTCGGCACGGAGATCACCCACTGTCGCACCGGCACCGTTGGAATCACGTGATCGACAAGATGGGCGGCGGTCTGCGCCATGTGCCGACCGTTGCAGGACGGGCAAACCCCGCGACCCTTGCACGAGAACGCGATCACGAACCCCTGGCCGCAGCCCGTGCAGAGGGCACGGCCGAAGCCGAAGCAGAGGATGCCGCACTCGAGATAGGCACGGAACTCCTCCTCGACGTAGCCCGGCACGGGACGCTCCGCCTGGTCGCGCCACTCGAGCCAACTCGCGAGATACTCCGACACGATCTTGTGGAGCGGAGTCTTTTCGGGGCGGCGACGCTCGTAGCGGCGGCGTGGTGCCGGGCCGGCATGAGGCCGGGGGCGGGGCCGCGAGGGAAACCCGCAGAGGGCAGCGACCATAGGCGGACCGGCGAGTGGACGGGGTACGTGATCGCCCGTACACTACTTGCGGGATGCCGCCCCCCGCCAGCAGCCCCCCTGGTCGCGCAGCGATTCAGGTCGCTGGGCTGCGAGACCACTCCGGACGCCCGGGCCGCTCCTGCCGAGGCTCACGAGTCGCTCATCGGCCGGAAGACCGTTGAGGAAGTGCCATTGACCGGGCTATCCTTTCGCCACTCCCACGACGGGATGGGCTGGGCTTCGACGCGAGACGGGTGACGCAGCCAGGCGTACATC
>BJHK01000059.1 GCA_014192425.1 Planctomycetia bacterium
GGGCAGGTTTCGTAGGCCGCGATCGCGTCGCCGGCGAGCGTCACCCGCTTGCCGTTCGACTCCATCGTCAACTGCTGGAGGTAGGCGGGAAAGCGGCGCAGGTACTGGTCGTAGGGGAGCACGGCGAGCGTGTGGGCGCCGAGGAACGTGCCGTTCCAGACGGCCAGCAGGCCGTGCAGCACCGGCAGGTTCTCGTCGAGGGGGGCGCTGCGGAAGTGGTCGTCCATCGCCCGGAAGCCGGCGAGCAGCTCGCCGAATCGCTCCGGGCCGATCGCCAGCATCGTCGACAGGCCGATGGCCGAATCCATCGAGTACCGGCCGCCCACCCAGTCCCAGAAGCCGAACATCGCCGCCGTGTCGATGCCGAAGGCCGCCACCTCGGCCGCATTGGTGGAGACGGCGACGAAGTGCCGGGCCACGGCCGCCTCGGCGCCGAGCTTGTCAACGAGCCAGGCCCGGGCCGAGCGGGCGTTGGCCAGCGTCTCCTGCGTGGTGAACGTCTTCGAGGAGACGATGAACAGCGTCTCGGCCGGGTCGAGGTCGCGGACGGCCTCGACGAGGTCGGTGCCATCGACGTTGGAGACGAACCGGCAGGCGAGGGCCGGCGTGGCGTAGTGCCGCAGTGCCTCGCAGGCCATCACCGGCCCGAGATCCGAGCCGCCGATGCCGATGTTGACGACCGTGCGGATGCGGCGGCCCGTGTGCCCCGTCCAGTCGCCGTCGCGGACCCGGCGGCAGAAGGCGGCCATGCGATCGAGGACCGCGTGCACGTCGGGGACGACGTCGTGGCCGTCGAGCATGATCGACGTGCCGCGCGGCGCCCGCAGGGCGACGTGGAGCACGGCCCGGTTCTCGGTGACGTTGATCCGCTCCCCGGAGAACATCGCCGCCACCCGCTCGCGGAGTCCGCAGACCCGTGCCAGATCGACGAGGGCCGCGCGGCTGGCGGTCGCGATCCGCTGCTTGGAGAAATCGGCGAACAGGCCGCAGGCCTCGAGGGAAAACTCGACGGCCCGGCCGGGATCAGCCGCGAACAGGTCGCGCAGGTGCAGCGGCCCCACGGCCCGGGCCTGCTCGGCCACTGCCTGCCACTCCACCATCCCCGTCCGTCCAACGCTGTTCATGCGTTTCTCCATGCCATTCGTAGTGACAAAACTGTGATTTCCTCAGAGTCACCATGCGGGGATGCCGGCGAGGGGTAGCCCATGCCGTGGAGCCGGCGTTGCTGACAAGCCCAGCCAGGATGGCGAACCGCAGGCAGCATCGAGTGAGCGGAGGGCATGATGCCCGAAGCGAACGTCCGGGCGACATGGCATGGGCTACCCCGGCCCGCGGAAGTTTGAAAGGATGATACGTGAAACGCGTCAGCCTGTCCCCGCCCCCGTGGCCTTCGCGTCGATCACCCCGAGGAGTTCGGTCCAGCTCTTCACGAAGGCCTCGGCCCCGGCCTGCTGGAGCCGCTCCCCGACCGCGTCGAGGTCGATTCCCGCCCGGCCCACGGCCGCGAGCGTCTCCTCGGCCGGACCGCCGTCGGCCGGCACGGTCCCCGGCACTTCACCGTGGTCGGCGAAGGCCAAGAGCGTCTGCTCGGGCATCGTGTTGATGGTGTGCGGCGCGGCGAGGGCCGACACGTAGAGCGTGTCGGAGGCCTTGGGGTCCTTCGTGCCGGTGCTGGCGAAGAGGAGCCGCTGCGGCAGCGCCCCGAAGTTGGCGAGCCGCTGGAAGCGGTCGGAGGCGAGCAGTTCGCGATACGCCCGATAGCAGCGCTGCCCGATCGCGATCCCGACCCGATTGACGAGCCCGGCCGGCAGCCCGGACGCCATCGCCCCGTCCCAGCGGCTGATGAACAGCGATGCCACCGAGCAGACCTGCGGCGTGAGCCCGGCCGCGATCCGGCGCTCGATGCCGCGCAGGTAGGCCGCCGCGGCCGCCAGGTACTGCTCCCGGGTGAAGAGCAGCGTGACGTTCACCGGGACGCCGG
>BJHK01000060.1 GCA_014192425.1 Planctomycetia bacterium
GGGCAGGTTTCGTAGGCCGCGATCGCGTCGCCGGCGAGCGTCACCCGCTTGCCGTTCGACTCCATCGTCAACTGCTGGAGGTAGGCGGGAAAGCGGCGCAGGTACTGGTCGTAGGGGAGCACGGCGACCGAGTGGCCGCCGAGGAACGTGGCGTTCCAGACGGCGACGAGCCCGTGGAGCACCGGCAGGTTCTCGTCGAGGGGGGCGCTGCGGAAGTGGTCGTCCATCGCCCGGAAGCCAGCGAGCAGCTCGCCGAATCGCTCCGGGCCGATCGCCAGCATCGTCGACAGGCCGATGGCCGAGTCCATCGAATACCGGCCGCCGACCCAGTCCCAGAAGCCGAACATCGCCGCCGTGTCGATACCGAAGGCGGCCACCTCGGCGGCATTGGTGGAGACGGCGACGAAGTGCCGGGCCACGGCCGCCTCGTCACCGAGCGCGTCCACGAGCCAGGCCCGGGCCGAGCGGGCGTTGGCCAGCGTCTCCTGCGTGGTGAACGTCTTCGAGGAGACGATGAACAGCGTCTCGGCCGGGTCGAGGTCGCGGACGGCCTCGACGAGGTCGGTGCCGTCCACGTTGGAGACGAACCGGCAGGCGAGGGCCGGCGTGGCGTAGTGCCGCAGTGCCTCGCAGGCCATCACCGGGCCGAGATCCGAGCCGCCGATGCCGATGTTGACGACCGTGCGGATGCGGCGGCCGGTGTGCCCCGTCCAGTCGCCGTCGCGGACCCGGCGACAGAAGGCGGCCATGTGATCGAGGACCGCGTGCACGTCGGGGACGACGTCGTGGCCGTCGAGCATGATCGACGTGCCGCGCGGCGCCCGCAGGGCGACGTGGAGCACGGCCCGGTTCTCGGTGACGTTGATCCGCTCCCCGGAGAACATCGCCGCCACCCGCTCGCGGAGTCCGCAGACCCGTGCCAGATCGACGAGGGCCGCGCGGCTGGCGGTCGCGATCCGCTGCTTGGAGAAATCGGCGAACAGGCCGCAGGCCTCGAGGGAAAACTCGACGGCCCGGCCGGGATCAGCCGCGAACAGGTCGCGCAGGTGCAGCGGCCCCACGGCCCGGGCCTGCTCGGCCACTGCCTGCCACTCCACCATCCCCGTCCGTCCAACGCTGTTCATGCGTTTCTCCATGCCATTCGTAGTGAGAAAACTGTGATTTCCTCAGAGTCACCATGCGGGGATGCCGGCGAGGGGTAGCCCATGCCGTGGAGCCGGCGTTGCTGACAAGCGCAGCCAGGATGGCGAACCGCAGGCAGCATCGAGTGAGCGGAGGGCATGATGCCCGAAGCGAACGTCCGGGCGACATGGCATGTGCTACCCCGAACCGCGGAAGTTTGGATGGATGATACGTGAAACGCGTCAGCCTGTCCCCGCCCCCTTGGCCTTCGCGTCGATCACCCCGAGGAGCTCGGTCCAGCTCTTCACGAAGGCCTCGGCCCCGGCCTGCTGGAGCCGCTCCCCGACCGCGTCGAGGTCGATTCCCGCCCGGCCCACGGCCACGAGCGTCTCCTCGGCCGGGCCGCCGTCGGCCGGCACGGTCCCCGGCACTTCACCGTGGTCGGCGAAGGCCAAGAGCGTCTGCTCGGGCATCGTGTTGATGGTGTGTGGCGCGGCGAGGGCCGACACGTAGAGCGTGTCGGAGGCTTTGGGGTCCTTCGTGCCGGTGCTGGCGAAGAGGAGCCGCTGCGGCAGCGCCCCGAAGTTGGCGAGCCGCTGGAAGCGGTCGGAGGCGAGCAGGTCGCGATACGCCCGATAGCAGCGCTGCCCGATCGCGATCCCGACCCGATTGACGAGCCCGGCGGGCAGGCCGGCGGCCGTCGCCCCGTCCCAGCGGCTGATGAACAGCGACGCCACCGAGCAGACCTGCGGCGTGAGCCCGGCCGCGATCCGGCGCTCGATGCCGCGCAGGTAGGCCGCCGCGGCCGCCAGGTACTGCTCCCGGGTGAAGAGCAGCGTGACGTTCACCGGGACGCCGG
>BJHK01000061.1 GCA_014192425.1 Planctomycetia bacterium
CGTGATCCTGCCCAATGGCGACCGCCGGGAGGCGAAGCTGGTCGCCCGCCACGACCCGCTCGGCGTGGCGCTCCTGAAGATCGACGCCGAGGGACTCGCCGCGTTCGACCTCGCGGCCGCGGGCACCTCGCCCCTGCTCGGTGACGCGGTGGCCGTGGTCGGGCGGTCCCCGGGCGGCCGGTCCGGCCACACCTTCAACACCGGGATCGTGAGCGCGCCTTCGCGGAACCGCGGCTACCAGTTCCAGACCGACGCCCTGTTGAACTACGGCAACT
Organism: Planctomycetia bacterium; assembly: GCA_014192425.1. Classification (NCBI taxonomy): domain Bacteria; kingdom Pseudomonadati; phylum Planctomycetota; class Planctomycetia; species Planctomycetia bacterium. The sequence goes on from BJHK01000061.1 coordinate 276, forward strand.
CGGGCGGGCCGGTCGTGGACGCGGCCGGCAACTTCCTCGGGATCGCGACGGCGCCCATCGAGCCCGACACGCTGCTCGGGCGGATCGTGCCGCCGCCGCAGCTGATGCGCTGGACGAGGGCTCCCAACTCCGGCGTCGGGATGGTGGCCCGGGCCGACCGGATCGCGGCGGCCTTCGAGGCGCTCAAGGGGGGGCGGTCGTTCGACCGGATTCCCGGGCCGTTCCTGGGCGTGCAGCCCGACATGGCCCGGGCGTTCGGCGAAGACGTCGTGATCGGCGGCGTGTCGGCGGGCTCGCCGGCCGAGAGGGCCGGCCTCAAGAAGGGTGACCGGCTGCTCGAGTTCGACGGGGTGGAGCTGAGCACGTGGCGGGACCTCACCGACCGCGTGGCGGCCAGCGCCGCCGGCGACACGGTGACGCTGCTGGTGCAGCGGGCCAGCCGGGGTCCGCGGCTCGTGATCGCCGGCCGCGACGTCGAGACCCTCGAAGATCTCCAGCGGCTCAAAAAATCGCTCGCGCCGGGCGAGACCTTCGAGGGGGTGCTCTCGACCGACGACACGCGGGAGATCGCGGTCGAGCTGGAGGAGAACCGATGATGCGGCTCGGACGACGAGGCTGGGCGGCCGTGCTCGCGGTCGGCATGGCGTGGGCGGCCGGTGGGGGCGTGCCGGCGACCGCGGCTCCGGCCGCCGAACCGGTCGACCTCACCGAGCTGTGCGTCCGCGTCCGACCCGCGTTCGTGTTCATCGGCGGCGGCAGCGGGGTGATCATCCGGCCCGACGGACTGATGCTCACCAACGACCACGTGATCGGCCGCAAGCGGTCGTTCACCGTGCGGATCGGAGACGGCCGCTCGTTCAAGGCGAAGGTGCTGGGCACCGATCCGATCGGTGACCTCGCGGCGCTCAAACTGGAGGTGCCAGAAGGGCAGACGGTGCCGCATCTCGAGCTCGGCGACTCCGACGCGCTGCGGGTGGGCGACGAAGCGCTCGCCATCGGCAACCCGTTCGCGCTTGGCGTGCTCGACCAGGCGCCGACCTTCACCGTGGGAATCATCTCGGCCCTGAACCACACCCAGGGCACCTACACCGAGTGCATCGTGACCGACGCCGAGGTGAACCCGGGCAACTCGGGCGGGCCGCTCCTGAACATGGCGGGCGCGGTGGTGGGGATCAACGGGCAGATCAGCACGCGATTCGGCCTGCGGAGCAACACGGGCCTGGGCTTCGCGATCAGCGCGCGGCAGATCGCGATCTGGCTGCCACGGCTCGAGGCTGCGGGCGGCGGCGAGGTGAAGCACGCCCGGATCGCGGGGCTCGAGTTCGCGAAGGGGCCGAAGGAATCGGCCGAGAGCCTGCTCGTGAAGGACGTGGCCGACGGATCGCCGGCCGCCGCGGCGGGCTTCTTGCCGGGCGACGCGATCGTGAGCCTCGACGGAGCCTCGGTGGCCAACGCCCTGCGGCTCCGGGGCCTGCTCGGCATCTACCCCGACGGCCACGAGGTTCCGGTGACCGTGAAGCGCGGCGACACGGAGACGGTGCTGAAGGTCAG
>BJHK01000062.1 GCA_014192425.1 Planctomycetia bacterium
CCGCATCCCCCCGGCCCCGTCCTGGCGGCCTGGCGCTAGCGATCCCAAGCCACAGCGTCCGCTCGTGTGGATCACGCTCGACGCCCTCGCCGAGTCGGGCCCAGCCGCAGCGGCCTATCCTGCGGCGCCCCGCGTGTTCGTCTTCGACCCCGCATGGTTCGCGGCGGAACGGCCGACGCTCAAGCGGCTGGCCTTCATCACCGAATGCCTGGCCGAGGTGCCGGGCGTCGAGATCCTCCAGGGCGACCCCGTCACGCTGCTCACCGAACGGTCCCGAGTCCACGCCTGCGATCGTATCGCCCTCGCCGACACGCCCTGCCCGCGGGTGCGTGGCCAGGCCGAGGCGCTGGCCGCATCGCTGCCGGTGACGGTGGCGGAGTGGCCGCCGTTCTGCAGGCGCACCGGCGTCCGCGACCTGGGCCGATTCTCCCGCTACTGGTCGCGAGTGGGCGCGTCGGCGCTCATGCCCACGTCGCGCCACGCCTGAGCGTGCAGCGCGGCGCCGAAGAGCGACCACGGCCGCACCGCAGGGGGCGCGGCATCTGCGTCGATCAGCCGCCCATCCGCCGGATGGGGAAATGAAAGTCGCGTGGCGTGGAGCGCGAGGCCCGTCGGTCCACCAGTGCCGTAGAGCGGGTCGCCCACGATCGGAGCCCCGAGCCACGCGAGATGGGCCCGCAGTTGGTGCGAGCGGCCGGTGATCGGCTCGAGCGAGACGAGCGTGAGCCGGCGACCGCCGTCCGCCGCTTCCGCAAGCCGCCGCCAGCGCGACTCGGCCCGGCGACCGAGGATCGGATCGACCCGCTGCCGGGGCGGCTGATCGGGATCGGCGGCCAGCGGCAGATGGATCGTGCCTGCATCCGCCGGCATTCCTCCCATGACGACCGCGAGATAGGTCTTCTGCACGTCCCGGAGCTCGAAAGCCCTCCCGAGCGCGGCCCGGGCGTGGGGCGTGCGGGCGAGCACGAGCAGCCCCGAGGTGTCGCGATCGAGCCGGTGCACCGCCTCCACGGCGCCGATTCTGGCGGCGAGCCGCTCGACCACGCTCGGCGGATCGAGCGGCGTCCGGGCCGGCACGCTCGGCATCCCGGCCGGCTTGTCGACGACCACGATGTGCTCGTCGAGCAACACGATTGGAGGGTCGGTCATCCTCTGCGTCCGAACGCCGCCAGTCTTACATCAGCCCGAGGGCCTCGACCCAGCGGCACAGCTCTTCGGCGGGCACCGCGTCGCCGAGCACATCCGGCAACAGGCCCACCTGATAGCCCTTCGCGTCGAGGGCCGCGCGGTCGGTTTCGATCTTCGCCGCCGTGGCGGACAGCGCCGCGCCGAAGAGCACCCAGCGGCTGCGCCCCGGCTCGGTCGGCTCGACCACCGCCTGTCGCGGGAGGCCGGAGTCGACGAGGGCCACGCCGCGCACGCCCGGCCCGAGCGCGTCGGCGACGAGCCAGGCGAACGCACCGCCCGGGCCTCGGCCCGCGACTGCGACCCGCGTCGCGTCGACGGGCCGGCGCGACCGCAGCGAGTCGAGGGCGCGGGCCACCCCCGCGATGTCTTCCCGACCCCAGCGCTGCGGATCGGCCGCCGTGGGGAGCACGACGGCGACGCGATGGCGGGCCGCAGCCTCGAGCCACGGCTGAGCCGCTTCGTGGGCCGCTGGGCCCTGCCCCGCTCCCGGCGGCGGACCGAAATAGACGAGCACTCCCAACGGCGGACCCGACTTCTCCCCCGGCAGGACGACGAGCGGCGGCCGCGCGATCTCCGCCGCCTCGAGCC
>BJHK01000063.1 GCA_014192425.1 Planctomycetia bacterium
CCCGCGATGCTCGTGAAGTAGCCCGCGTCACGAAGGGCCTCGGCGACGGTCGGGCAGTCGTCGTTGAGCCGGCCGCGGTAGCCCGGAAGGTGGTCGTCCTTGACCATGTGGCCGACGCCGGCCTGATGGGAGTAGAGGCCGGTGAGCAGGCTCGCCCGCGTGGGGCAGCAGCGGGCGGTGTTGTAGAACTGCGTGAACCGCAGGCCGTTCGCCGCGAGGGCGTCGAGGTGCGGCGTGGGAATCTCGCCGCCGTAGCAGCCGAGGTCGGAGAAGCCCATGTCATCCACGAGGATTACGACGATATTGGGCCTTGCGGGTAGGGCGGGCTCGGCCGCCGGGCACGATTCACGGGCCCCGCCCAGGATCACGGCGCAGACGATCAGGCCGACGATCAGCCTGACGATCCTGGCGATGGACCCGAGGAATCGCTGCGTCTCCGATCGGAAACCCCTCGAGGGCGTTGGCGTCATGGCGTGATCCTTCCCAATGGTGATCCTGACGGTGTGAAAACGTGTCCTAGACCTCGGGCAGCTCGAACCCTGCGCGGCGGGGCGGGGAGAGCAGGGCGTCAGCCTCAGGGTCGGATGCGAACTTCTCCTCGGCGGGATTCCACTCGAGCGGTCGCCCGAGCCGCCGGGCGATGCCGGCGAGGTGGCAGACCGTGACGGAGCGGTGACCGATCTCGACGTCGGCCACCGGCTGCTCGCGGGAGCGGATGCAGTCGAGCCAGTTCTGCAGGTGCTGGCGGGCCTGCCAGAGAGCCGTCTCGTCGCTCCAGGCTCGTTCCTCGGCGGCCACATCGACCTGGGCGAGGATCTCGGCGGCGATCTCCGGCGGATTGGAGACGACCTTGTTGCGGTTGATCTCGAACTTGCCGCGGTCACCGATGAACACGCCACCCCCCATCGGCCCCTTGTCGAGCACGAAGTTGAGGGGCACTCCCGATGCATACCGCATCTCGACGGCCGCGTTCGGCGTCGCGCCGCGGGGCACGATCTGCACCGGCCCGGTGGCGTCGGTGCCGAGGGCCCACTGGATCTGGTCGACGCCATGGGCCCCCCAGTTGGTCATCTGGCCGCCGGCGAAATCCCGCCACTGCATCCAGGCCATCCAGATCGGGCTGTAGGGCCGGTCGGCGGCCTGGTTGAGCCAGACGTTCCAGTCGAGGCCGGCGGGAATATCCTCGGCGGCCGGCGTCGGCACCGGCCCGGCCGCGGAGCCCTCGTAGTTCACGGCCCGCACCTCGCGGATCGTGCCGAGGCCGCCCGAGCGGATGAACTCGCAGGCCAGGCGGTTGATCGTCATCGACCGCTGCTGCGTGCCCACCTGGAGCACGCGGCCGTGGCGGCGGACGGCCTTGGTGAGGACGCGGCCCTCGTGCACGGTCAGCGTCAGCGGCTTCTCGGCGTAGACGTCCTTTCCCGCCTGGCAGGCATGGATGCAGGGCAGGACCCGCTGGAAGTCGCCGGTGGCGACGATCACCGCGTCGATGTCGGTGCGGTCGAGCAGCCGGCGGTAGTCCTGCACGACGTCGAGCGCCGCGTGCCCCTTCTTCACATGGTCGGCCGCGTAGCCCTCGGCGCGGGGCAGGTTGCAGTCGGCGAGCGCGACGAGGTGGGCATCATCCGGAAGTTGATCGAGGAGCAGCCGGCCGCGGCCGCCGACGCCGATCGCGCCGACGCGGATGCGATCGGAGCGGCGCGCGGCGTCTGCGCGGCGCGTCGCGGAGGCGATCATCGCCGCGCCGGCCGAGGCGAGGGACGACCGCC
>BJHK01000064.1 GCA_014192425.1 Planctomycetia bacterium
GTCGCCTGCCCCGCCTGGGGCCGGAAGAAAAAGTCGCGGTCGCCGGCCAGCATGTCGTCGAGCAGCGTCGCGGCGTCGCTCCAGCGCTCGTCGGCGATCAACCGCCGGACGCGATCGAGTTGCCGTTCCTTGAGTCGATCGGTGGGCAGCGAGACGCGGGCCTCGATCGCGTCTTCGTCATCCGACTGCTCCTGCGGATCGACGGGTTCCTGAGCCGGCGCGCCCCCGGTCCACGCCGTGATCGCGATCGCGGCCAAGCCGCAACACACGGCTCGCCCCGGCCTGAACCGACTGCCGAACACCGGCGACGGCGGCGCAGGCAAAGCCATGGCGTTCCCTTGGCCCGTGGGGGCCGAAGTCCTCGGGGCGAGTGCCGGAACCGGCGTCCAAACCGCTCACGAAGGCGTTCCGGGGCCGCCGGTTGGACGATCGTATCACATCACCCACACTCATGTTACGACCGATCCTCCCGGGGCGGCAACCGGCCAGCGGCCGGGGCTGAAAGCCGGGGGTGCTTCCTCCCCTGCCCTCGGCCGCCATACCGCAGGCCTGTTTTTTCGCGAAAAAACCCGAATTCTCGCCTTGCAATTTCATTTTCAAAGCCTCTAATCACCCACGCTTTCGGCAGTTCGTGCCGGGCTCCATATCGCGGTGGGGGTTCTGCCGCACACAATTTTTCGGAGGACAGAGCAAATGGCGAAGAAGTCGGGTAGCAAGCCGCTGACGAAGACGGAAATCATGCGGAGCATCTCGGAGACGACCGGCCTGCAGAAGAAGGACGTGGTCGCGGTGATGGAAGCGCTCACCCACGAGATCCAGAAGGCTCTCAAGGGTTCGGGCATCGGTGTGTTCTCGATCCCCGGCCTCGTGAAGGTCGAACGTCGCAAGGTTCCGGCCCGTCCCGCTCAGAAGGGCGTGAAGAACCCGTTTACCGGCGAGCTGCAGGACCGCCCCGCCAAGCCGGCGAGCGTCAAGGTCCGCGTGCGTGCGCTCAAGAACCTCAAGGCGATGGTTCAGGGCTGATCGACGCCACGCGATGAAAAGCCAAACGGGCGGCGTCCCTCCAGGCAGACCCGGAGGACGCCGCCCGTTTTCTTTTGGCAGTGGACGGGGCCGGAATCGAACCGGCGACACACGGATTTTCAGTCCGTTGCTCTACCAACTGAGCTACCCGTCCAGCGGCGGCGGGCGCTCGGCGCTCGGTCCGCGACGAAACAGTGGTAGACCCCGGCGGACCGCCTGTCAACGAGTGCCGGCGACACGGCCCCGCGGGAATCGGCTCCGGGGGAGCCTACGGCAGGATCGCTCGGCGGATTCCCGTCAGGAGCCGCCGCACGAGTCCGCCTCCGCTGTTTCCGCCTTCATCGATGGCGAGCGGATCAAACTGCCCCTCGGCCTCGTGCGATCCCGAAGAGACGCGCGACGCCTCGTCGTGGGGAAGCCTGCCGGCGAGCGACGTCTCGGCCCCGCCGCCGCTGCGGCTGGATCGCCCGGGCAGCGGCTGCCGCGGCATCGCCAGCGGCTCGGCGGGCGTCCACGGCTTGAGCCGGTCGATCACCGCCTCGGCCGACGCCAGTCGCTCGACCGGATCCTTGCGCATCATCGACTCGACGACGGCGCAGAATCCCGGGCTCGCGTGCTTG
>BJHK01000065.1 GCA_014192425.1 Planctomycetia bacterium
GGCCGTCACCACCTCCCGAACGGTCATCTCGTTGCGGGTCAGCGTGCCGGTCTTGTCCGAGCAGATCACCGTGACGCTGCCAAGGGTCTCGACGCTCGGCAGCCGGCGCACCAGCGCGTTCCTGGCCACCATCCGCTGCAGGCCGATCGCCAAGACCACCGTGACCACGGCCGGCAGCCCCTCGGGGACCGCCGCCACCGCCAGGCTGACCGCCCGCAGGAGCACCTCTGTGAACGTGCCGTCGGCCCACATCGTCCCGAGCCCGCGATGCCGCCAGACCTCGAGCCCGAAAATCACCGCCACCACCACCAGGGAGACGACGATCAGGATCCGGCCGAGCTCCGTCAGTCGTCGCTGCAGCGGGGTGGTCTCGGGCGGGGCGGCCTCGAGCAGGCTGGCGATCCGGCCCAGTTCGCTCTCCATCCCGGTGGCCACGACCACCGCCGCCGCGTGGCCGGCGGCCACGACGGTGCCGGCGTGGACCATCGTCGCCCGGTCGCCGAGGGGGGCGTCGGCCGCCACGGTCGCCGCCGCGGCCTTCTCCACCGACATGCTCTCGCCGGTGAGCGAGGCCTCCTGGAGCCGCAGCGAAAACGACTCCACGAGCCGGGCGTCGGCCGGCACGGCATCACCCGCCTCGAGTTCGATCCGGTCGCCGGGCACGACCTCTCGAGCGGGAATCGAATGTGCGTGGCCGTCGCGGATCACCTTCGCCAGCGGTGTGGCCAGCCGCTGGAGCGCGGCCAGCGCCGCCTGGGCCCGCTCCTCCTGAAACAGGCCGATCACGCTGTTGACCAGCACGATCGCCACGATCGCGGCCGCGTCCGCCCAGTCGCCGAGGGCTCCGGCGATTCCCGCCGCGACGAGCAGGATCACGACCATCAGCTCGCGGAACGGCCGCAGGAGCTTCGCCCACCAGGGCTCGGGCTGCCGCTCGTGGAGCACGTTGTCGCCCCACATCGTCCGGCGGCGTTCGGCCTCGGCGGCGGCGAGGCCGCGGACCGGATCGGTCGCGAGCCGCTCGGCGACGGCGACCGGCGGCAGCGCATGCCAAGCCGCGCGGTCGCCAGCGGCACCGGGCATCGGTTCCTCTACCCCGCGCGCCGCCGCAGCTCGAACAGCGAATCCGCGCCGTCGCGGACGCCCCGGCGGCTGAGCGGCTTGGCCAGGATCAGCCCGGCGACGAATCCGGCCACGTGGGCGGAGTAGGCCACGCCCCCGCCTCCGCCGCCGGCGTCGAAGAAGCCGCTGACCACCTGGAACAAAAACCAGATGCCCACGGCCACGTAGCCCGGCACGTCGATCATCATCCGCAAGGCGATCACGCTCACCCGCCGGGTGGGGTGGAGCACGAGGTAGCCGCCGAGCACGCCGGAGATCGCCCCGCTCGCGCCGAGGCAGGGCGTGAGCGCGGCCTCGCCGGTGGCGTTCAGGGCGACGAAGGCCAGTGACGCGAGCACCCCGCAGGCGAGGTAGAAGAGCAGGTACGGCGGATCGCCCATGTCGTCCTCGATGTTGTCGCCGAAGATCCACAGGAACCACATGTTGCCGAGGAGGTGCATGATGCTGCCGTGCATGAAGATCGCCGTGAGCAGCGTCATCCACGGCGGGACCGGCGTCTCCATGAGCCCCGGA
>BJHK01000066.1 GCA_014192425.1 Planctomycetia bacterium
AGCGACCACGGCCACCTGTTCGTGCTCACCGAGCCCGAGGCCCTGGCGGGCGGCAGGGGAGCGGCGGCGCCGACTCCATAAATGCCCCCGGCGCCAGCGGGGGGATGCCTTGCCCCCGCGCTGTGGGCGTCGGGGCGACAGGTGCGAAGCCACGGCGTTCCGGCTACCATGCGGCCTCACCCGAGGAGCACCGCATGGCCGCCCACCGTACCCCGATCGTCGCCGGCAACTGGAAGATGAACCTCGATCGCTCGCGTGGCGTCGCGCTCGCGACGGCCGTCTCGGGCCGCCGCGGCGAGGCGGCGGGCGTCGACCTCGTCCTCTGCCCGCCGGCCGTCTATGTGGTGACGGTGGCGGAGGCCACGGCCAAGGCCGGGGGCGACGTGGGCGTCGGCGGTCAAAACGCCTCCGACAAGGAGAGCGGCGCGTTTACCGGCGAGGTGGCCCCGCAGATGCTGGTCGATCTGGGCTGCCGCTACGTCATCCTCGGTCACTCCGAGCGGCGGACGCTCTTCGGCGAGACCGACGCGGCCGTCAACGCCAAGACGAAGGCGGCGCTGGCGGCGGGCCTTGTGCCGATCGTGTGTGTCGGCGAGACGCTCGCCGAGCGGGAGGCCGGCCGCACCGATGCCGTGGTGACGACGCAGGTCAACGGTTCCCTCGCCGGCCTCGACGCGGCCAGCCTTGAGAAGACGGTCGTGGCCTACGAGCCCGTGTGGGCGATCGGCACCGGCAAGGTGGCCACGCCGGAGCAGGCCCAGGAGGTGCACGCCACGATCCGCCGGCTGCTCGCCGGGCTGTCGTCGGCCGCCACGGCTGCGAAGGTGCGGATTCAGTACGGCGGGAGCGTGAAGCCCGACAACGCGGCTGAGTTGGCCGCCTGCCCCGACATCGACGGGGCGCTCGTCGGCGGCGCGAGCCTCAAGGCCGACGACTTCCTGGGGATCGCCAGGGCGTTCGCGGCCGGCAGGGCCTGAGCCCGCGGCGGAAGTGGCCCGGGTTCCCCGCAGCCCGGGTGAGCGACTATGCTTTCGGCCCGCCGGGAGCCATCACCGGCGGCGTTCACCGGAGCCTCCGTTCTCATGACCATGTTCGTCCGCTTCACGCTCGGTTTCATGCTCGTCTTCATGGCGCTGTTTCTGATCGCGCTGGTGCTGCTCCAGCGGGGCAGAGGGGGCGGCCTGGCGGGCGCGTTCGGCGGGGCGGGCGGTCAAAGCGCCTTCGGCACCAAGGCGGGCGACCTGTTCACGCGGATCACGGTCGTCGTCGCGGCGATCTGGATCCTGCTCTGCATCCTGGCGATCAACGTGCTCGGCACCTCGCAGACCCGTCTGGCCCCGACGCTCGGCGGCGCCGCGGCGACCGCGCCGGCGGAGGGGGCGGCCGAGACCGAGATGGAGCCCGCCGAGCCCGAGACCAAGGCGGCCGACGGCGAGAAGAAGGCGGCCGATGCCGCCGCCGCCAAGCCCGCCGACTCCGAAGCGAAGCCAGCCGCGGCCGAAGCCAAGCCGGCCGAACCGGCGACCCAACCTGCTGAGCCCGCCGCGCCCGCGGCCAAGTGACCATGCCCACGAGCATGACCGGCTGCGGCGAGGGCGTGGCCTCGGCAGGCGGCAGCAGTTGCC
>BJHK01000067.1 GCA_014192425.1 Planctomycetia bacterium
CGCCAGGCCCACGCGCTGGCGCTCGCCGCCAACGGCGGCAGCCTGCTCGACCGCATCCGCCGGCTGGCGGGCGTCGAGGAGCAGCCCGCCTCCCCCGTCCGCCCGCTGGCCGCGGCGGTGATGGCGAGCCTGCTTGTGGCCGTGTTCGTCACGGCAGCCGCACCGATTCGCGAAGCCCGGGCCGACGAGTTGCCGAAGGACACGAACAAGATCGAGAGCCTCACGGTCGAGCAGGCGAAGAAGCTCGTGGAGGAGTTTCCGGGGGTGACGGTGGAGGTCGAGTTCAAGGGGCTCAGCTTAATACGGGTTTTCAATTCCTTGCCCTTGAACGGCTTGAAGAACATCCTGCCAGACGTGGCGCAGTCGTTGGCCGGGTACAGCAGAGGCGCCCTGATCCTCAACGGCCTGACCACGCTCTCCGACGAGGCGGCCAAGGCGCTGGCGCAGCACGAGGGCGACGGCCTGTACCTCAACCGCCTGACCACGCTCTCCGACGACGCGGCCAAGGCGCTGGCGCAGCACGAGGGCATCCTGTTCCTCAACGGCCTGACCACGCTCTCCGCCGAGGCGGCCACGGCGCTGGCGCAGCACAAGGGCAACCGCCTGGACCTCAACGGCCTGACCACGCTCTCCGACGAGGCGGCCACGGCGCTGGCGCAGCACAAGGGCCTCCAACTGACCCTCGGCGGCCTGACCACGCTCTCCGCCGAGGCGGCCAAGGCGCTGGCGCAGCACAAGGGCTATCTGCACCTCGACGGCCTGACCACGCTCTCCGACGACGCGGCCAAGGCGCTGGCGCAGCACGAGGGCACCCTGTTCCTCAACGGCCTGACCACGCTCTCCGCCGAGGCGGCCACGGCGCTGGCGCAGCACAAGGGCCGCTATCTGTACCTCAACGGCCTGACCACGCTCTCCGCCGAGGCGGCCACGGCGCTGGCCCAGCACAAGGGCGACCTGTCCCTCGACGGCCTGACCGCGGTCTCCGAAGAGGCGGCCAAGGCGTTCGCGCAATTCAACGGCAAATCGCTGAATCTCTCAAGGGGAGCAAAGGAGTCGTTCTTCCAGAACAACCGTTTGACTCCGGAGACAGCCTTGCTTTGGGCCGCATTGTCAGGCGGCAGATTGACCGCCATCGCCACCCTCGACTCCCCCGACTCCGTCGCCATAGCCAAGGCCCTCGCCACGCGCAAGGGCCCGCTTTCGCTCCCCAACCTCAAAAAACTCTCTCCAAAAACCCTCTCGGCCCTGATCGAGAAGGACGACATCGAAATCCCCCTGATCGAAACGCTGGAACTGATCCTCGAGCCCGACGGCAGCCCGACCGAAGACTTCGTGATTCCCGAGGGTTTCCAAGAGCGGCAGCAACGGTAACGCCAGTCGGCAATCCCTCCGGGTCAACCCGGATTCCCGTGGATCCACAAGCACGCACAACCCACACAACGGCCTCTCCATCATGCCCCCATTCGCCGCATGGATCACCGCTCGGCTCCCCGACCTCCTCGCCTCGCCGCTGGCCGCCCGGCTCGGCTGGACCTGCCTGCACTCGCTCTGGCAAGGCCTCGCGATCGCGGCCTTGCTCGCCATCGCCCTGCGACTCGTCCCGCGCCGC
>BJHK01000068.1 GCA_014192425.1 Planctomycetia bacterium
AGGCGAGGAGGCCCTTCTGGACGTGCATCCGGTTGGCGGCCTCGTCCACCACCAGGCTCTGCGGGCCGTCGATGACGTCGTCGGTCACCTCCTCGCCGCGGCGGGCCGGGAGGCAGTGCATGAAGAAAGCCTGCGGGCAGTGCTTCATCAGGGCGGCGTTCACCTGGTAGGGCTTGAAGGCCTCGAGCCGCACGGCCCGCTCCTTTTCCTGACCCATGCTCGCCCAGACGTCGGTGTAGACGACGGCCGCGTCTTTCACTGCGGCGACGGGGTCGGTGGTCTCCACGACCTCCGCGTTTGGCAGGAGCGATTTCAGGTGGGCCCGGAACGAGTCGCCGAACTGGTAGCGCTTGGGCGCCGCGAGCACGAACCGCATCCCGAGCAGGCCGCACACCACGGCGAGCGACCGGGCCACGTTGTTGCCGTCGCCCACGAACGTGAACGTGAGCCCCGCCACCCGGCCCATGCGTTCTTTCAGCGTGTAGACGTCGGCGAGCGCCTGGCAGGGGTGCGTGTAGTCGGAGAGGCCGTTGATCACCGGCACGGTGGCGGCGGCGGCGAGGGCGAGGATCGTGTCGTGAGCCTTCGATCGGCAGACAATCGCGTCGGCATACTGGCTGAGCACGCGGCCGAAGTCGGCGATGCTTTCCCGCGACGATGAGAATCCCGCCTCTTCGCCGAGAAACACGCTCGAGCCGCCGAGGTGGGCCATGGCCGCCTCGAACGACACCCGCGTGCGCAGGCTCGGCTTCTCGAACACGAGTGCGAGCACCCGGCCCGGCAGGAGCGCGTCGCGCAGGCCGGCGTCGTACTTCGTCTCGAGATCGTGGGAGATCGCGAAGATCGCCTCGATCTCGTGGGCGGTGAGGTCTTCGGGAACGAGGATGTGGCGCATGGGACGTTCGGAAACGCGGCGCGTGTCAGGCGTGGGAGGCGGCCTCGAGAATCGCGTCCGCGAGTTTGTCGCAGCCCTCGATCACTTCGGCCTGGGAAATGTTCATCGCCGGCAGCAGCCGAATGACGCGTCCCTGCGTGCAGTTGACGAGCAGATTGCGATCGAGGCATCCCTGCACGACGGCCGCCCCGTCGATCGAGAGTTCGACGCCGATCATCATCCCCATCACGCGCACGTCCACGACGGCGTCGCAGCGTTCCTTGAGGGCGGTGAGCCGCTCCCGGAACAGGGCGGCAGCCCGATCGACGTGGCCGAGCAATCCCTCGTCGTCGATCATCCGGATCGCGGCGACGCCGGCCGCCGCCGAGACGGGATTGCCGCCGAACGTGGCGGCGTGCATGCCGGGCCGCAGGTGCTTCGCGAGCTCCACGGTCGTGAGCATCGCGCCGCCGGCGATGCCGGCGCAGAGGCTCTTGGCGAGCGTGATCACGTCGGGCGTGACGCCGAAGTGCTGGTAGCCGAACCACTTGCCCGTGCGGCCGCAGCCGCACTGCACCTCGTCGAACACGAGGAGCAGGTCGCGGTCGTCGGCGATCCGCCGCAGGCCCTCGAGGAACCCCGGCGGCGCCGGCACCACGCCCCCCTCGCCGAGGATCGGCTCGACGAGGATGCCGCCGGTCTGCTCATCGACGATCTTTTCGACTGCCTCG
>BJHK01000069.1 GCA_014192425.1 Planctomycetia bacterium
AGCTCGTGGGCGGGAAGGCCGAGTAAGGCGGCGGCGGGCCAGAGGATCACGGGCTTGACCCAGCCGACGACGACGGGCGCCTCGACCGCCGCGGAGGCGAGGACGCGGACGGCCGCGTCGATGCCAATCGCCCGCCGCCAGCGTTCCACGCTCGCTTGAAACCGCCCGTCGGCGAGCGGCTCCCCGCGGGCCACCATCCGGCGGGTGAGCCAGTAGCCGCATGTCATGCGGCCGGCGGCGAGGAGGGCGCCGGCGAGCCAGACGCCGGCGATCGCCGGCAGCCAGGGGCGGAGATGGTCGAGCGCGGCGGAGGCGGCGGTGGCGGCGGCGGACACGGTGGCAAACGACTCGCGTGCCGCGGGCCGCGCGGCTGCAGTCGCGAGGTGAGGCGGCAGGACGATTGTCGGGGCGTGTGCGGCGGATGCAGGGTCTGCGGCACCATCACCGGCAAACCGGGAGGCAGTCGCAGAGGTGGCATCGCTTGTTGCCTCTGCGGCGGCAGGATTCACGCCCGGGTCGACGATCGCGAACGTGGCCACGGCGGCAACCGGCAGCGCGACGAGGGCCGCGGTGGCGAGCAGATAGCGGGCGTTCGTCGCGGCCGACGAGCGGCGCGGGACGAGTCGCAGGGCGATGGCAAGCAAGGCCGCGATCGCGAGGGCTTGCCAGAGCGAGTGCAGGCAGGTCCAGCCGAGCCGGGCGGCCAGCGGCGAGGCGAGGAGATCGGGGAGCCGATCGGAGAGCCACGAGGTGAGCGCGGGCATGATGGAGAGGCCTTTTTCTGTGGGTGGTGCGTGCTTGTGGATCCACGGGAATCCGGGTTGACCCGGAGGGATTGCCTGCTGGCGTTACCGTTGCTGCCGCTGTTGGAAACCCTCGGGGATCACGAAGTCGTCGGTCGGGCTGCCGTCGGGCTCGGGGATCAGTTCCAGCGTCTCGATGAGCGGGATTTCGATGTCTTCCTTCTCGAGCAGGGCCGAGAGGGTTTTGGGGGAGATTTTCTTGAGGTTCGGGAGCGAGAGCGGGCCCTTGCGCGTGGCGAGGGCCTTGGCGATGGCGACGGAGTCGGGCGAGTCGAAGGCGGTGACGTCAGTCAATTCGCCGTCTGACAATGCGGCCCAAAACAAGGCTGTCTTTGGAGTCACACGGTTGTTCTGGAAGAACGACTTCGTTACTCTATCTGAGAGTCTCAGCGATTTGCCCTTGAACTGCGCCAGCGCCGCGACCGCCTCGGCGGAGAGCGTGGTCAGGCCGTCGAGGTACAACTCGCCCTCGTGCTGCGCCAGCGCCGTGGCCGCCTCGGCGGAGAGCGTGGTCAGGCCGTTGAGTTCCAGCCAGTCGCCCTTGTACTCCGCCAGCGCCTTGGCCGCCTCGGCGGAGAGCGTGGTCAGGCCGTTGAGGGACAGATAGCTGCCCTTGTGCTGCGCGAACGCCTTGGCAGCCTCGTCGGAGAGCGTGGTCAGGCCGTCGAGGGACAGGCCGCCCTCGTGCTGCGCCAGCGCCGTGGCTGCCTCGGCGGAGAGCGTGGTCAAGCCGTTGAGAAACAGAACGCCCTTGTGCTGCGCCAGCGCCGT
>BJHK01000070.1 GCA_014192425.1 Planctomycetia bacterium
CGATCGTCGCTCTTGGGATCGCAGATCAGGCCTTGCACCCGCGCCCGGCTCACGAGATAGTCCACGGCCTGGCGGATCGGCTCGGCATACCGTCCCTGCGTGGTCGTGGAGCCCTCGAGGAGCATCGCGGTGCCCGCGAGGGCCGTCATCGCGGTCGGGTAGCGGCCGTCGTTGGCCGACCAACTGCCGCGCCGCGACTGGCGGCGCACGAGCCAGTCGAGCCCCTTGGCGACGGTGCTTTCCACGCGTTCCTCGAGCGGCGCACCGCGGCCCGGGAGCGCCGGGATGGCGGCGAGGCAGCAGATGACGACGGCGGTGAGAACACGCATGCGGGGCTCGCAATCAAAACGGGAGCGGGATCGTGATCGCCTTCTGAATCCACGACTCGAGATCGGCCAGGAAGCCTCCGCTTCCCGTCGGCCGCGCGGGGGCCTGGTAGGGCGGCCGCGGCGCCATCGGCGCTCCGGTGAAGGTGAGGCGCACCTCGGCGGAGTCGCCGCCTCCCCGCACGAGCGCGATCGTGCGCTCGCCGGGGTCGCCGGTGATCTCGCAGTTGGCGAACATGTGCGGCTGCACGCTGATCCGGTCGTCGACGTGCACGGCATGCCCCGTGCGCTTGTCGAGCACGAGCACGCTGAGGCGGGAACGGCCGCCGTCGCGTTGCGACTGGAGGTGTCGCGCGAAGAACAGCACCGGCAACTCGGCAGGCTGGTGTCGGTGGAGGCAGTGACGGACGACCGTCGCCGGCACCGGCCACAACGGTTCCCCGTCGACGCGCGACACGGCCCACACCGATCCGGTGAACGCCTGCCCCATGGCATCGTCGCCCGGCACCATCTGCGGCAGCGGGGAGACGGCGTCGTGTTCCGCCAGCTGTTTCTGCTCCTGCGGCGTCTCCCGGCGGCCGGCGATCACGAGCAGCCGATCCTGCCAGGGGATGACCTGCAGGTGTTCGAGGCCCGCAGGCATGCGCGGAAGCTTCATGCCGAATCGCACGGAGCCACGCTCGAGATCGACGGCCGTGAACATGCCGTCGGGCTCGAGCACAGCCATCAGGTCGGGCCCGGCCTGCGTGGCACGCGCATCGGCATGAAAGTCGCCGATCCGCACGCGTTCGTCGCGGGCCGGATCGATCCACTCGAGCGCCACCCTGCCGGCCGGCGCCACAGGCGCGATCGCCACGAAGCGCCGGCCACTGGCCGCCAGCCGCAGGTGATGAGGAGGCAGGTCGCACATGCGCACGACCCGCCCGTCGGCCGCGGCCAGCACGCTGGCCTGCTTGCCATCGCGCGGAACCACGCACAGAAACTCGTCGTCGCCGACGAGTTCACCCGAGACGGGCAGACGGTGCCGCTTCCACACGATCCCGCCGGTGACCAGATCGCGAAGCTCGAGCATCTGATCGCCGATCGTCGCCAAGCCGCCGGCCGTGACCACCATGCCACGCGATGCCCCCTTGGCGGAGGCGATCTCGGGCTCCGACACGCGCAGGCCCATGCCGAGCGGCATGCCGCCGTTGCGTTTGAGGCGGGCGTTCGCGCGTTCGTGA